>NZ_BAAGPR010000009.1:0-123452 GCF_054783955.1 Streptomyces mayteni
CCCAACTGGCTCCACACCTACAATCACCACCGCGGACACACCGCACTCGCAGGCCAACCACCCGCCAGCCGCGTCCCCAACCTCACAGGGCAATACACCTAGGCGCAGGAGGGACACAACCCCCGGTAGGTGACCTCGACTTCGGAGACCGCGAAGCCGAATCGTTCCTCCACGGGGAGGTCGGTGAGCGGGTCGCCCGTGGGGTGGACATCGCGGATGGTGCCGCAGTTCGAGCACACCAGGTGCTGGTGCGGCCGGTGCGCGTTGGGGTCGTAGCGCTTGGCGCGGCCGTCGGTCGAGACCTCTATCACCTCGCCGAGCGTGACCAGCTCCCCCAGGGTGTTGTAGACGGTCGCCCGGGATATCTCGGGCAGCCGCCGCGCCGCGCGGGCGTGCACCTCGTCGGCCGTGAGGTGCACGTGCTCGCCGTCGAGGACCTCCGCAACGACCCGCCGCTGGGAGGTCATTCGCCAGCCACGCCCTCGCAGTCGTGCCAGCAGGTCGCTCATGTCTGTTCACCTGTTCAGGTTCGGCGGGACGCCAGGAGTTCACCCGTGGACGGCCCGGCTCCGATGGGATACGGCCTTGGCACCCATCTTGACTTGGACTCTGTCTATCGTAGGATCTGTTCTGGTGATAGCCAAGGGACAGGACGACTCAAGTAGCTCTCCTCGGCGTGGGCGACGATCGCCCCCGGGGTGTGCGACCGCGCGAGTCCGCATGCCCTTCGCACGCTCCGAGCCTTTCGCATTCCCGTTCCATCGCCCGCAGTTGCCGGGCACTATGATCCGCCTTCGCCGGAAGGAAAGCCATGTCCGAGAACCATGACGCCAACGCCGTAGACGCGAGGACGGAGGGCGCGGGCGGTTGCCCCGTCGCGCATGGTCGCGCTCCGCATCCGACCCAGGGCGGCGGTAACCGCCAGTGGTGGCCGGAGCGGCTCAACCTGAAGATCCTCGCCAAGAACCCGGCCGTGGCCAACCCCCTCGGCGAGGAGTTCGACTATGCCGAGGCGTTCAAGGGCCTGGACCTGCCGGCGGTGAAGCGGGACATCGCCGAGGTGCTGACCACCTCGCAGGAGTGGTGGCCGGCGGACTTCGGCCACTACGGGCCGTTCATGATCCGCATGGCGTGGCACAGCGCCGGCACCTACCGGATAAGCGACGGTCGCGGCGGCGCCGGCGCCGGTCAGCAGCGGTTCGCGCCGCTCAACAGCTGGCCGGACAACGGCAACCTCGACAAGGCCCGCCGCCTGCTGTGGCCGGTCAAGAAGAAGTACGGCCAGAGCCTCTCCTGGGCCGACCTCATGGTCCTCACCGGCAACGTGGCCCTGGAGTCGATGGGCTTTACGACCTTCGGCTTCGGCGGCGGCCGCGAGGACGTCTGGGAGGCCGAGGAGGATGTCTACTGGGGCCCCGAGACCACCTGGCTCGGCGACGAGCGCTACACAGGCGACCGCGAGCTGGAGAGCCCGCTCGGCGCGGTGCAGATGGGTCTCATCTACGTCAACCCGGAGGGCCCGAACGGCAACCCGGACCCGATCGCCGCGGCGCGCGACATCCGGGAGACCTTCCGCCGGATGGCGATGAACGACGAGGAGACGGTCGCGCTGGTCGCGGGCGGCCACACCTTCGGCAAGACCCACGGCGCCGGCCCGGCGGAGAACGTCGGCGCCGCCCCCGAGGGCGCCCCGATCGAGGAGCAGGGCCTGGGCTGGCGGAACACGTTCGGCAGCGGCAAGGGCGGCGACACGATCACCAGCGGTCTCGAGGGCATCTGGACGCCCACCCCGATCGCCTGGGACAACAGCTTCTTCGAGACGCTGTTCGCCTACGACTGGGAGCTCTTCGTGAGCCCGGCGGGCGCCCAGCAGTGGCGGCCGAAGGAGGGCGCGGGCGCGGGCACCGTGCCGGACGCCCACGACGCGTCGCGCAGCCACGCCCCGACCATGCTGACGACCGACCTCGCGCTCCGCTTCGACCCGGTCTACGAGCCGATCTCGCGGCGCTTCCTGGAGAACCCGGCGGAGTTCGCGGACGCCTTCGCGCGCGCCTGGTTCAAGCTGACCCACCGCGACATGGGCCCGGTCGTGCGCTACCTCGGCCCCGAGGTGCCGACCGAGGCGCTGCTGTGGCAGGACCCGCTGCCCGCGGTGACCCACGAGCTCGTCGACGCCGAGGACGTCGCCTCCCTCAAGGAGCAGGTCCTCGCCACCGGCCTCTCGGTCTCCCAGCTGGTGTCCACCGCGTGGGCCTCCGCCTCGTCCTTCCGGGGCAGCGACCGGCGCGGCGGCGCGAACGGCGCCCGCGTCCGCCTGGAGCCGCAGCGCGGCTGGGAGGTCAACGACCCCGACCAGCTGGCCACGGTGCTGAGCGCGCTGGAGGGCGTCCAGGCGACCTTCAACGCCGCCCAGCCCGGCGACAAGCGGATCTCGCTCGCCGACCTGATCGTGCTGGCCGGCGGCGCCGCCGTCGAGCGGGCCGCCGCCGAGGCGGGCGTCACCGTCGAGGTGCCGTTCACCCCGGGCCGCGCGGACGCGTCGCAGGAGGAGACCGACGCCGAGTCCTTCGCCGCGCTCGAGCCGACCGCCGACGGGTTCCGCAACTACCTGGGCAAGGGCAACCGGCTGCCGGCCGAGTTCCTGCTCGTCGACCGGGCGAACCTGCTGACGCTGAGCGCTCCCGAGCTGACGGTGCTGGTGGGCGGCCTGCGGGTGCTGGGCGCCAACCACCAGCAGTCCTCGGTCGGCGTCCTGACCGCCACCCCCGGCGTGCTGACCAACGACTTCTTCGTCAACCTGCTCGACCTGGGCACGACGTGGCGGCCCACCGCCGGGGACGCGAACACGTTCGAGGCGCGGGACGAGGCCACCGGCGAGGTCCGCTGGACCGGCAGCCGGATCGACCTCCTCTTCGGGTCGAACTCCGAGCTGCGCGCGCTCGCCGAGGTCTACGCGAGCGATGACGCGAAGGAGAAGTTCGTGGGCGACTTCGTCGCTGCCTGGGACAAGGTGATGAACCTGGACCGGTTCGACCTGGTCTGATCGACGCCGTGCAGGCCGGCCCCCTGGCGGGGCCGGCCTGTACCGCTGTCCGCCGCCGCCCGGGCCCTAGGTCGCGGGCGCCTTGCGGCAGACGACCAGGGTGTCGAACGGGCCGAGCCGGCGGCTCGTCACGGACGAGAAGCCGGCGGCCGTGGCGTGGTCGCGCAGTTCCTCGTAGCTGCACGAGGTTCCGCCCCTGGTGAGCACGAGCATGGTGAGGCTGATCTTCAGGTTCACGCTCTCCGCCGGGTCAGCCAGGCCGCTGACCAAGCGGTCGTAGATCAGCAGCGCCCCGCCGGGGTTGACGCTGTCGAACGCCTTCCTGATGAGGAACTCCCGCTGCTCACGCGACCAGTCGATCACCGCGTGGCCGATCATGACGACGTCCGCCGGCGGGAACGGTTCGGTGAAGAAGTCCCCCGGGTGGAACGTCATCCGGTCGCTCACGCCGCGCTCGGCCGCCTTCTCCTCGAAGAGGCGGGCCATGATCGGCAGGTCGAGGACGTGGCCCGTCAGGTTCGGATGGGCCGCGACGAGGTGGGAGACCATGTTCCCCCGGCAACCGGCCAGGTCGAGCACGGACCGGTAGCGCCCCCACTCGCCGAAGGTCGTGATGAGGTGCGGGGCCAGCGGCTCCGTCATGTGGTCCATCTGGCTGGCGAACTGCCGGGTCACGTCGAGGCCCGCGACCGCCTCCATGAAGTGCGACCCGTCGTGCGGGGCGCCGGTGCGGAGCGACGTGGTGAATCCGAACAGGGCTGGGAACAGCCGACGTTGCAGCAGGTCCCCCGTGTATGTCGCGGTGTGGCGGACCAGGTAGCGGTCGGCCGCCGGGCTGTTGCGGTACTGCTCGCCCGTTCGTTCGAGCAGCCCGTTGATGACGAGCAGGTTCAACCAGTCCCGCACCCCGCGCGGCTGGAGGCCGAGCTCGGTGCGGATGGTCTCGCTGTCGGCCGGCCCCGAATGCAGCAGGGTGAACAGGCCGAGTTCGAGTCCGGTCGCCATGGCCTGTGCGTCGAGGAGAGAGGTGGTCAGGTTGAAGAAGTTGGCGGGCGTTTCCTCGCCGCTTTCGGCGATTTCCGCTTCGGTGTGCATCGCGTGCCTTCTTCTTTCCGAAGGGTCGAATTCCTCCTCCATTAGGAATGGCATATCTGCACATGTCAAGAAGAGCGAAAAGGTATGACCATGGGATAGTAATTCACAAATCTACGGGCGTTGAATCACTCGGAACTCCGGTGCGCAGCGTTCACTGTGAAACTCTCAGGTCTGCCGCAACGGGGCGTACGCCTCCTCGCTCAACCCGAACGTCCACGCCACCCCTTCGCGCGCCGTGCTCGTCGTGGGAGGCACCCGGAGCCAGTACGTGCGGCTCGTACCGTCGGGTTCCGGGGTCGAGTTGACGACCTCGACCATCACCACGTCCTCGTCGCCGACCAGCGGTATCCGCCAGAGCACGCCCGTCTCGTCGCGGTGCACCGGTTCGGCGTCCGACTCCCGCAGATAGCGGTCGTAGCCGTAGTGCTCCAGCATCACGCGCCGCAGCTCGGCGTTCTCCTCCCCCCGGATGACGGCCGGCGTCAACGTGCCGAGCCGGTCGAGGAACTCGGCGGGGACCGGCAGCCCGCGCCAGCCGTACAGGGCGAACCCGTCGGGGTAGGCGAGCGCCGGCCCGTCGCCCCGGTCCAGGCGGCCGGCCTCGTCCCTGTGCAGCTCGGTCGGCCGCTCGCTGACCACCGCGACCTCCGCGTAGGGCCACCACCAACCCGAGGTGCGCGCCACCTCGGCCAGCCCGTGGAGCGGCGACTCGGGGCCGGTGTCCAGGGCGCTCAGCCAGGCGGCCTCGTGCTGCCCGAGCACGGCGTCCAGCAGGAGCAGCCGGACGCGGGGCTCGTCGGCGCGGCCGGCCGCCGCCTCCTCGACGATCCGGGCGCGGATCCGGTCGACGAGCGGGGCGGTCGACTCCCACAGGTCCGCGCCGGTCGCGCGCCAGTGCTCGCCCCAGCCCGTGGGCCCCAACCGCGTGTGCGACCGGTCGCGTTCGGCGGCCAGCGGGCGGTCGCGGAGCGCGCCGCGCACACTGGGCCCGGTCGCCTCCGGCGCCTCGGACAGCAGCCGGATCGCCGCCCGCGGCGACTCGACCCAGACGATCCGCGCCGGCTCCGCCAGCCCGGCCCGCCGGTAGGCGAGGCGGACGCCCGCCTCGGCCGCCGCCCGGTCGCCAGGGCCGGTTGCCGTCGCGACCGCCCGCCAACTCGTCCGCTCCGTCATGTCGTCGCTCTCCCTCGTTCGTTGGATGTGCCCGCTGGGTGTGCCGGTGGTGGCCGCCGACGCCTCGGTCGGCTCGATCGCCTCAGTCGGCGACGATCCGCACCGAACCCGGCACGTACTCGCGCTGCCTGACGACCCGGTACCAGCCCTTGGGCAGGGTGATGGCGGCGTGCTCCTCGTGGACGACCCGGGCGCCGTCCGGCACGTGCAGCACCATCGAGTCGAACGCGCCGGCCTCGCGGATCAGCCGGCCAGGGCCGACCACGGCGTGCGCGTGCCCGGTGACCTCGCCGAGCGCGAGCACGAGCCTGCCGCGCCCGTCCCTCGGCTCCGACGCCGCGTCACGGGCCGTCGCGGGCACGGCGTCCTCGGCCAACGGCGCGATCAGCACGTCTCCCTGCCGGTACATGGATCTCCCTCCCGTGGGCCGCCCGGTGCGCCCCACGACAGGAACCGTAGGCACCGCCACTGACAGTCGCCCCGCCCGACGACCCGCGAACGGCGTTGTCAGTGGGGCTTGGTACAACTCCCGTGACGGTCGATCAAGACGACGAGAGAGCGGGCGCCACATGACCATCAACGGCCACCTCGAAGAGTTCCACGGCCTGGGGGCGTACGAGTTCCCGGACGCCGTGAAGGGCCCGGCGGACGCGGCGGGTCTGCCGGCTCCCGAGTCCGTGGCCTGGTGCGTCAGGGTCGACTCCTACGACAGCGCGGAGGAGTGGGAGGAGGCCTTCGCCCGCTTCGTCGCCGCCGTCGACACGAGCCGGGTGCGGGCGCTGATCGTGGGCGCCTGGAGCAACGTGTACGACACCGGTCCCGAGGCCGTGATCGAGGCGCTGGTGGCGGCCCGCGACCGGCTGCCGGCGCTGCGCGCGGTGTTCCTCGGCGACATCGTGATGGAGGAGTCGGAGATCTCCTGGATCACCCAGGGCGACGTGGCCCCGCTGCTCAACGCCTTGCCGGAGCTCGAGGAGTTCGGGGTGCGCGGCGGCAACCAGTTGGTGTTCCCGGCGGTGCGCCACGAGCGGCTGCGGAAGCTGACGATCGAGACGGGTGGCATGCCGGCCCAGGTGGTTCGGGGGGTGGCCGCGAGCGACCTGCCCGCGCTCGTCCACCTGGACCTGTGGCTTGGCACCGCGAACTACGGCGGCGACTCCGAGTTGGCCGACGTGGCCCCGATCCTGGCCGGCACCCGACTGCCCGCCCTGAAGCACCTGGCGCTGCGCAACAGCGAGATACAGGACGACATCTGCCGCGGGCTCGCGTCGGCCCCCGTGGTGGCCCGCCTCGAGGTCCTCGACGTGTCCATGGGGGTGCTGACCGACGACGGGGCGAGCGCGCTGCTCACCGGCCAGCCTCTCACCCACCTCCGGGTGCTCGACATGCACTACAACTACCTGAGCGAGGCGATGCGCGGCCGCCTCCGGGAGGCGCTGGAGCCGGCGGGCGTGCGGGTCGACCTCGACCCCGACGACGTCGACCTGGACGAGGACGAGGACGGCGACGTCTGGCGCTACGTGTCGGTGGGTGAGTAGCCCGGTGCCGGAGGACGCGCCGCGGTGGGCGGTGGTCGGCAACGGCGAGAACCGGCGCGTCCGGCTCTTCGTCGCGGCGGCGCGCGCCGCCGGAGTCGCGGAGCCGCGCGTCGTCGAGTGGCGGGACGTGCTGCGCGACGGCGGCCACGACTTCGCCGCCGACGAGTTCGTCCGGCTCGACTCGCCGGGCGAGAACGGCGAGGTGGACCGCCTGCTGCGGGGCGTCGAGGATCCGACGCGGGTGGAGGGCTCGGCCACCTGGTACGCGCGCCTGCTGGGCGCGGTCCGGTCGCTGCGGGGCGGGGTGCGGCTCGACGATCCGGCCGATCTCGCCGCCCTGTTCGACAAGCGGCTGTGTCACGCGCGGCTGGCCGCCGCGGGGATCCCGGTGCCGCCCTCGCCGACCTCGGGCGGCGGCGCGCCGCCGCTGCGCGGCTGGGACGACGTGCGGGCCGCGATGCGGGAGCACGCCGGGCCGCGCGTCTTCGTCAAGCCGGCCCATGGCTCCTCGGGCTCGGGGATCCTGGCCGTCGAGGCCGCCGCCGGCCGGATCGCCGCCACCACGTCGGTCGAGGTCGCGCCGGGCGGCCGGCTGCACAACTCGCTGCGGGTGCGCCGGCTCACGGACGAGCGGGTGATCGCCGGCATCGTGGACACGCTGGCCCCCGAAGGGCTGCACGTCGAGCGCTGGCTGCCGAAGGCCACCCTCCAGGGCCGGTCGGCCGACCTGCGGGTGCTGGTGGTGGCCGGCCGGGCCACGCACGCCGTGGTGCGCACCAGCCGCCACCCGCTGACCAACCTCCACCTGGGCGGGGCGCGCGGCGACCTGGCGGCGGTGCGGGCGGTGGCCGGGGACCGCTGGGCCAGCGCGCTCGACGTCTGCGAGCGGGCCGCCGGCTGCTTCCCCGGCACGCTGTGCGTGGGGGTCGACCTGCTCCCGGCGACCGGCTGGCGCGGGTTCGCCGTCGGCGAGGTCAACGCCTTCGGCGACCTGCTGCCCGGCCTGACCGGGCTGCCGGGCGGCGTGGCCGAGGGCCTGGACGGCTACACGGCGCAGCTCGCCGCCGCGGCCCACTGGGCGCCCGCGTCGCTTCCTTCCCCGCACCGCCTCCCGTCGAGGATCCCCGCATGAGCACCGACCCGCGCGCCGACCGACACCCCGACCCGATCCCGGACATGAACGAGGTGGTGGGCCGCGACGACCTGCTGCTGCTCACCCTCGACACCCTGCGCTACGACGTGGCCGTCGCGTCGGCCGCCGCCGGCCGGCTGCCCAACCTGACGGCCCGGCTGCCGGGCGGCGGGTGGGAGAAGCGGCACGCGCCAGGCAGCTTCACCTTCGCCTCGCACCAGGCCATGTTCGCCGGCTTCCTGCCGACCCCGGCCAGGCCCGGGCGGCATCCCCGGCTCTTCGCCGGCCGGTTCGCCGGCAGCGAGACCACCGACGGCCGCACCTACGTCTTCGACACGCCCGACCTGGTCTCCGGCCTCGCCGAGCGCGGCTACCACACGGTGTGCGTCGGCGGCGTCGGCTTCTTCGACAAGCGGGGGGCGCTCGGCAGCGTGCTGCCCGGCATGTTCCTGGAGAGCCACTGGGAGCCGGAGTTCTCCGTCGCCTCACCGACCTCCTTCGAGGCCCAGGTGGCGCGCGTCGAGCGGATCGTCGCCGAACTCCCCGCCGAGCGGCGGCTGTTCCTCTTCCTCAACGTCTCCGCGCTGCACCAGCCCAACTGGTTCCACCTGCCGGGCGCCAGCCGGGAGGCCGGGGACGGCCTGGCCTCGCACGCGGCGGCGCTCGAGTACGTCGACCGGCACGTGGGGCGGCTCTTCGCCGCGATGAGCTCCCGTCGCCGCTGCTTCGCCATCGTCTGCTCCGACCACGGCACCGCCTACGGGGACGACGGGTACACCGGGCACCGCCTCGGCCACGAGGCCGTGTGGACCGTCCCCTACCGCCACTTCTTCCTGGAGCCGTCCGCATGACCGTCACCGCCGCGCCCCCCGGGGCGCGCCTGCCCCGCCCCTACCAGCACTACGTCTACGCCTATCCGCACAAGACCGCCTACCGGGAGCTGACGCACCGGCCCCGGCTGGCCGACGTCTGGGCCGGGGAGTCCCGGCAGGCCCTGTCGTTCTACGCGCACATACCGTTCTGCGAGGTGCGCTGCGGCTTCTGCAACCTGTTCACCCGGGTCGGCGCGCCCGAGGGGCTGACCGGCCGCTATCTCGACGCGCTGGACCGGCAGGCGGCCGCGGTCCGCGAGGCGTTGGGCGACGAGGCGCCGGTCCGCTTCGCCAACGCGGCGTTCGGCGGCGGCACTCCGACGTTCCTGGAGGCCGCCGAGTTGGCGCGGCTGTGCGACATCGCGGAGCGGCGGATGGGGGTCGACCTCCGGGCGATCCCGCTGTCGGTCGAGGCGTCCCCGGCCACGGCGACGGCCGACCGGCTCGCCGTGCTCGCCGAGCGGGGCGCCACCCGGCTGAGCCTGGGGGTGCAGACCTTCGTCGAGGCGGAGGCGCGCTCGGCGGTGCGCCCGCAGCGCCGAGCCGATGTGGAGGCGGCGCTCGCCCGGGTCAGGGAGGCCGGCATCCCGGTCCTCAACATCGACCTGATCTACGGCATCGACGGGCAGACGGCGGCGAGTTGGCGGTCCTCGCTGGACGCGGCCCTCGCCTGGCGGCCCGAGGAGATCTACCTCTACCCGCTCTACGTCCGCCCGCTCACCGGCCTCGGCCGGCACGCCGACCCGGCGGCCGCCGACCGCGCCTGGGACGAGGCCAGGCTGAGCCGCTACCGGGAGGGCCGCGACCACCTGCTGGCGAGCGGCTACCAGCAGGCGTCGATGCGGATGTTCCGCCGGGCCGACGCGCCGGCGCAGGGTCCCGACGACTACGCCTGCCAGACCGACGGCATGATCGGGCTCGGCTGTGGCGCCCGCTCCTACACGTCGTCGCTGCACTACTCCTTCGACTACGCGGTGGGCATGCGGGAGATCCGCGGCATCATCGACGCGTACACCGCCACCGAGGACTTCGGCCGGGCGGTCCACGGCCGGGCGGTCGACAGGGACGAGGCCAGGCGCCGTCACCTGTTGCAGTCGCTGCTCCAGGCGCGGGGGCTCGCGGTGGCCGACTACCGGCACCGGTTCGGGGCCACGCCGCAGGCGGACTTCCCCGCCGAGTTGGCGACGCTGGCCGACCGGGGCTGGCTGGCCGAGGCCGGGCCCGAGTGGCTGCGGCTCTCGCCCGAGGGGCTCGCCCACTCGGACGCCGTGGGGCCCGGGTTCTTCTCCCCCACCGTGCGGGCGGCGATGGCCGCCTACGACCCGAGGTGACGGCGGCCGCCATGCATCTGACCGTCCTGTACCGGGGCCCGCTCGCCTCCTGCGACTACGACTGCCCCTACTGCCCCTTCGCCAAGCGGCGGGACTCGGCGGCCCAGCTCCGCGCCGACCGGGCGGCGCTCGACCGGTTCACCGGCTGGGCGCGGGCCCGTCCGGAGGAGCGGCTCTCGCTGCTCTTCACCCCCTGGGGCGAGGGCCTGACGCGCTCCTGGTACCGCCGGGCGCTGGTGGAGCTCTCGCACGAGCGGCACGTCGACCGGGTGGCGATCCAGACGAACCTCAGCTGCCGCACCGAGTGGTTGGCGGAGGCCGACCTGGACACGCTGGCGCTGTGGTGCACCTTCCACCCGGGGCAGACGCCGTACGAGCGGTTCCTCGACAAGACCCACCGACTCGCTACGCTCGGCGTCCGCTTCAGCGTCGGCGTGGTCGGCCTGCCCGAGCACCTGGCGCCGGCCCGCCGGCTCCGCGCCGACCTGCCCGAGCACGTCTACCTGTGGGTGAACGCGGCGGAGGGGCACCGCTACTCAGACGAACAGGCTGCGGAGTGGACCGCGTTGGACCCGTTGTTCCCGTTCAGCCGCGATCCGCACCGCTCGGCGGGCCGCCCGTGCCGCACCGGTTCGACGGTGGTCTCGGTCGACGGCGAAGGCACGGTGCGCCGCTGCCACTTCGTCCGCGCCGAGCTCGGCAACCTCTACGACGGCTCCTACCGCGCGGCCCTCGCTCCGCGGCCCTGCCCACTGGCGGTCTGCGACTGTCACATCGGCTACGTCCACCTGGAGACGCTGCCGCTCTACGACGTGTTCGCGGGCGGCGTGCTGGAACGCGTCCCGACGGCGGCCGCGCTCGGCGCGGCGGGGCAGGGCCTACGGTAGGGGGGTGCGCATCGTCTCCCTCCTCCCCTCGGCGACCGAGATCCTGTTCGCGCTCGGCGCGGGCGACGACGTGGTGGGCGTGACGTTCGAGTGCGACCATCCGCCGGAGGCCCGCGGCCGGCGCATCGTGTCCACCAGCGCGCTTCCCCAGGACCTCTCGCCGGTCGGGATCGACCGGCTGGTCAGCGAGCGGATGGCCGCCGGCGAGGATCTGTACCACCTGGACCGGGGCGCGCTGGCCGGTCTCGCGGCCGATCTGGTGGTCACTCAGGACCTGTGCGCGGTCTGCGCGGTGGACGTCTCGACGGTGCGGGAGGCGCTCGACCACCTCGCCTGCTCCGCCGAGGTGCTCACCGTCGACCCGCACACGCTTCCCGAGGTGCTCGACTCGATCCTGCTGATCGGCGGAGCCACCGGCACCGGGGAGCGGGCCCAGCGCCTGGTGGCGCGGTTGGCCGACCGGCTGGCGGCCGTGCGGGCGCGGGTGGCCGCCGAGGAGCCGGTGCCGGCCTTGGTGCTGGAGTGGACCGACCCGCCGTTCGCGCCCGGGCACTGGGTTCCCGACATGATCGAGGCGGCGGGCGGGCAGTGCGTGCTCGGCGCCTCCGGGGCGCGTTCCCACCGCACCGACTGGGAGGCGGTGGCCGGCGCCGGGGCGGCCGTGGTCGTCTGCGCGCCGTGCGGCTTCGGGCTGGACGAGTCCGCCCGGCTGGCCGGTCAGGTGGCCGACCGCCTGCCGCCAGGGGTGCCGCTGTGGGCGGTGGACGCCAACGCCTCCTTCGCCCGTCCTGGTCCGCGCCTGGTCGACGGCGTCGAGGCGCTGGCCGGCGTCTTCCACCCCGCGGTGGCCGGCCCGCCGGATCCGGCGCTGGCCCGGCGGATCGCCTGACCGTCCGTTCTCGTCGTCCACCCCTGCCGCCCGTCCCCGCGGCTGGTGACGGCGGCTGGTGGTGGCGGCCGGCCGGTTGCGGCCCCAACAGTCTTTATATACAAGATTGATATGAAATGGTCCCGGTCGGAGAGGTGGACCGACCGGTTCTCCGCCGGGCGGCGCGCACTCTCCGCGCTGGCCCCGCGCAGCATCGCCGCACAGGTGTTCGCCCTGGTGACGGCGATCATGCTGTTCTTCGTGATCGCCGGCGCGGTGACCCTGGTGGCACAGGCCCGCCGCAGCAGCGAGGACCAGGCCAGGGGGCGGGCGCTCGCCGTCTCCGAGGCGCTCGCCCACACCCCCGAGGTGCGGCGCGCGCTGGAGTCCGACGATCCGTCCACGCCCCTGCAACCGCTGGCCCAGAGCGTCCGGCGGCACGCCGACGTCGACTACGTCGTGATCACCGCACCGAACGGCGTCAGGTTCACCCACCCGAACCCCAGGGAGATCGGCAAGAAGGTCGAACAGTCCCTCTCCCCCGCCACCGAGGGCCGAGCATTCACCGACAAGGTGCCGGGCCAGACGATCTCCGCCGCCTCGATCCGCGCCGCGGTGCCCGTCGAGGACTCCACCGGCCGGGTGATCGGCATCGTCAACACCGGCGTCACCATTCCCAACGCCACCCACGACATCGACCGCGGGATGCCCCTCATCCTCGGGATCACCGGGGCGGCCCTGCTGCTGAGCGCCGGCGCCGTGGCGCTGGTGACCAGGCGGCTGCGACGGCAGACCCACGGCCTCGGCACCGCCGAACTCACCCGCATGTACGAGCACCAGGACGCGGTGCTGCACTCCGTCCGGGAGGGCATCCTCATCACCGACGACGACGGCCGGCTGCTGCTGGTCAACGACGAGGCGCGGCGACTGCTCGGCCTGGCCGAGGACACCCAGGGCCGGCACGTGACCGAGGTCGGCCTCGGTCCAGAGGTCGGCGAGCTGCTGGCCACCCAGCGGGTCGCCAACGACGAGGTCGTCGAGGTGAGCGACCGGCTGCTCGCCGTCAACCAGCGCCCGGCCGAGCGGCGCGGACGCCCGATGGGCGCCGTCGCCACCCTGCGCGACACCACGGAGCTGCGCGCGCTGGCCGACCGGGCGGACGTGGCACGCCAACGGCTGAAGCTGCTGTACGACGCGAGCGTCGCGGTCGGCACCTCGCTCGACATGCGCCGCACCGCGCAGGAGCTGGCGCAGGTGGCGGTCCCGCGTTTCGCCGACGTCGTCACCGTGGACCTGCTGGAGTCCGTGCTGGCCGGCGACGAGCCGAGGGACACCGACCGGCGGACCCGGCGCGTGGCGCGCGCCGGCGGCCGGGAGGACACCCCGCTGGCCCGGGTCGGCGAGCGGGTCGAGCTCGAAGCCGCGGTGCGGGGCGGCGACGGCGCCGACGGGCGGGCGATCGTCAGCCACGCGCCCTACCCGGAGCACGGCGTCCACTCGCTGCTCACGGTGCCGCTGCGGGTGGGCCGCGTCGTCCTCGGCCAGGTCGGCTTCTGGCGGACGGACGACACCCCGCCGTTCGACGACGACGACCAGTCGCTCGCCCACGACCTGGCCAGTCACCTCGCCGCCTGCGTCGAGAACGGCCGCCGGTTCACCGGGGAGCACGCCAGGGCCCTCGACCTCCAGCAGAGCCTGCTGCCCCGCGACCTGCCGGAGCAGACCGCGGTCGACGCCGCGTTCCGGTACCTGCCCGCGGTCACCGGGGTGGGCGGGGACTGGTACGACGTCATCCCGCTGTCCAGCGCGCGGGTCGCGCTGGTCGTCGGCGACGTGGTGGGGCACGGCCTGCGCGCGGCCGCCACCATGGGCCGGCTGCGCACGGCGGTGCAGAACTTCTCGGCGCTCGACCTGCCGCCCGACGACCTGCTGGCGCATCTGGACGAGCTGGTGGTGCGGCTCGACCGGGACGCGGCCGCCTCGAACGGCGGGGACGGGATCATCGGGGCCACCTGTCTCTACGCGATCTACGACCCGGTCTCCCGGCACTGCCTGCTGGCCCGCGCCGGCCATCCGCTGCCGGCCCTCGTCCGGCCCGACGGCTCCGTGGAGTTCCCCCAGCTGCCGGCGGGACCCCCGCTCGGCCTCGGCGGCCTGCCGTTCGAAGCCGCGGACCTCGAACTCCCGGAGGGCAGCAGCCTCGTGCTGTACACCGACGGCCTCGTCGAGGACCGCGACCGCGACATCACCGCGGGGCTCGACCGGCTGGGCGCGGCCCTGGCCCACCCGGGGCGGACGCCGGAGGAGACCTGCCAGGCGGTGACGGACGCGCTGCTGCCCGAGCGCCCCAAGGACGACATCGCGCTGCTCGTCGCGCGCACCAACGCCCTCGACGCGCGGCACGTCGTCAGTTGGGACCTGACGGTCGACCCGTCGGTCTGCGCGGGCATGCGGGCCGCGGTGACCGAGCAGTTGGCGCAGTGGCACCTCGAGGAGCTGGCCTTCACCACCGAGCTGGTCGTCAGCGAGCTGCTGGGCAACGCCATCCGGCACGCCGCGGGGCCGATCCAGCTGCGCCTGCTGCGCAACCGCGCGCTGATCTGCGAGGTCGCCGACGGCAGCACCATCGCCCCGCATCTGCGGAGCGCGGCCGGCAGCGACGAGGGCGGGCGCGGCCTGTTCCTGGTCGCGCAGCTGGTGACGAGCTGGGGCACCCGCTACACGAGCACCGGCAAGGTGATCTGGACCGAGCAGACCCTGCCGCCCACCGCCGGCGGCGGGTGACGGCGCGGCGGGGCGCCGTTCTGGCCGAAATCCGCGGTGGTGCTCGCCCGCGATTTCACGAATATGTATCACGTTCATGTTTTGACTTAGCATGCACATGCCCTCATGACCGCCCGTCACACCGACGTGAAGGGAAGCTTCGCCATGACCAAGAGGCCCCACCTGACCAACCGAAAGGGAGGCGCGGCCCTCCACTCGGCCCTCCGCTCGGCCCTCCGCGTCGCCCTGGCCGCCGGGCTGCTGGGCGCCGGCCTCACCGCCCCCGCGGCGGCGCAGGCCGCCCCCGCCGAGACCCGGCAGGTGCTGTTCGTCGGGAACAACTGGGACGGCACCGTGGACGTGGTCACCCCCGACGCGGAGTTGGCGCGCGTCGGCCGGATCAACGTCGTACCCGACCTGGAGGAGCGCCTGGCGGAGATCCGCTGGAACCCCATCCGCTGGGCCTACTTCATCAGCATCCGCCACCTCATCGGCGAGGGACACGACCAGTTCGTCGACGACATGTACACCACCCAGGACGGCCGGACCCTGATCGTGTCCCGGCCCAGCCTGGCCGACGTCGTCGGCATCGACACCGAGAGCGGCGAACTGCGCTGGCGGTTCCCGGTGGCCGGCCAGCGCTCGGACCACATGGCGCTCTCCCCCGACGGCACCGAGGTCGCCGTCTCCGCGTCCACCGCCAACACCGTGCACCGGCTCGACGTGAACACCGGCGAGGAGATCGGCAGCTTCACCACCGGCGACCAGCCACACGAGAACATCTACACGCGCGACGGCGAACGGATCATCAACGCCAGCATCGGCACCGTCTACACGGCGCTCGACGCGCCCTGGCTCGACTGGACCAAGGGGCAGCGGTACCTCCAGATCACCGACCGCGAGACCGGCGAGGTGCTGCGGCGCGTCGACATCCGGGCGAAACTCGCCGAGGCCGGCTACCCGGACATGAGCTCGTCCGTGCGGCCGATGACGCTCTCCCCCGACGAGCGCTACGTCTACCTCCAGGTCTCGTTCTTCCACGGCATCGTCGAGTACGACCTGGAGCGGGACCAGGTCACCCGGGTCGCCGAACTCCCGGTCGCCGAGGCCGTCGAGGACCTGCCGCGCGAGGAGTACCTCCTGGACTCGGCCCACCACGGCATCGCGATGAACCCGGAGGGCACCGCCATCTGCGTCGCGGGCACGATGTCCGACTACGCCACCGTCGTCCCCCGCGACACCCTGCGGGCCGGCGAGCTGGTCACCACCGGGACCAAGCCCTACTGGGCGACCCAGAGCGCCGACGGCGAACACTGCTTCGTCTCCTGGAGCGGCACCGACCAGGTCTCAGCCATCTCCTACGAGACCGGCGAGGAGGCCGGCCGGGTGACCGTGGGCGACCACCCGCAGCGGATGCGGCTCGGGTATCTGCCCACCGACTGGACCGATACATCGGATGTATCGTCTGTCAAGTGACGGCGCACTGCTGAAGTTTCGCGTTTCCTCACGGTGAACTCCGGGCAGAGCTCGGATGTATCGACGGTCCTGGCATGGGCGAGGTAACGCGATGGTCGAACAAGGCGTCCCCAGACGCGTCTTCATGGCCGGGCTCTCGGGCGCGGCCGCGGGCCTCGGACTGCCGGTGCCGCCCGCTGCGGCGGCCGGCGGCACCGGCTTCACCGGCGGCCAGGAGAACGAGGGGCGGCGGCCAGCGGCCGCCGCCCCGACCCTGTGGTACGAGGAGCCGGCGACGGACTGGGAGTCGCAGTCGCTGCCGCTCGGCAACGGCGCCCTCGGCCTGTGCGTCTTCGGCGGGATCGGCACGGAGCGGCTGCAGTTCAACGAGAAGACGCTCTGGCTCGGCGGCCCTGGCGCGCCCGGCTACGACTTCGGGAACTGGCGCTCGCCACGCCCCGGCGCGGTCGAGGAGGTGCGGGAGCGGATCGACGCCGAGCTGCGGGTCGACCCGGAGTGGGTCGCGGACCGGCTCGGCCAGCCCAAGACGCACTTCGGCTCCTACCAGCCCTTCGGCGACGTCTGGATAGCCATGGCGCCGGAGCCGGCCGACGTCAGCGGCTACCGGCGCCACCTCGACATCGGCGAGGCCGTCGCCGGCGTCCGCTACGTGTCGGGCGGCGTGCCCCACACCCGCGAGTACTTCGCCTCCGCGCCCGACGGGGTGATCGTCGCCCGGCTCACCGCCGACCGGCCGGGCGCGGTCGGCCTCACCGTGTCGGTCACCACCGCGGCCAACCGCTCGCGGCGCGTCACCGCGAGCGGCGGCCGGATCACGCTCGCCGGCGCGCTGAACGACAACGGCCTGCGCTACGAGTCGCAGCTCCAGGTCCTCAACCGGGGCGGCACCAGGACCGACAACGCCGACGGCTCGGTGACGGTGGCCGGCGCGGACTCGGTGGTGCTGGTGCTGGCGGCCGGCACCGACTACGCCGCCCGCTACCCGCGCTACCGCTCGGGCGTCGCCCCGCACGGACCGGTGACCGAGCGGGTCGACCGCGCGGCCGGGAAGGGGTTCGACCGGCTGCGGGCCGCCCATGTGGCGGACTACCGCGCCCTGTTCGACCGGGTCCTGCTCGACCTCGGCGCGGCGGAGGCCGCCGTCCCCACCGACGAGGCGCTGCGCGCGTACCAGGAGGGCTCCCTCGACGCGGCGGCGCGCCGGGCGTTGGAGACGCTGTACTTCCAGTACGGCAGATACCTGTTGATCTCCTCGTCCAGGGCCGGCTCGCTGCCCGCCAACCTCCAGGGCGTGTGGAACCACTCGACGAGCCCGCCGTGGAGCGCGGACTACCACGTCAACATCAATCTCCAGATGAACTACTGGCCCGCCGAGACCACCAACCTGTCGGAGACCACCGGGCCGTTGTTCGACTACGTCGACGCGCTGGTGGCACCCGGCGAGGTGACGGCCCGCGAGCTGTACGGCGCCGGCGGCTGGGTGGTGCACAACGAGACGACCCCGTACGGGTTCACCGGCGTCCACGACTACCCGTCGGCGTTCTGGTTCCCGGAGGCCGGCGCCTGGCTCGCCCAGCACTACTACGAGCACTACCTGTTCACCAGGGACGAGCGGTTCCTGCGGGAGCGTGCCTATCCGATGCTGAGATCGCTCGCGAGGTTCTGGATCGACGCGCTGGTCACCGACCCGAGGGACAGCACGCTCGTGGTGTCGCCGAGCTTCTCGCCCGAACAGGGCGACTTCTCGGCCGGCGCCTCGATGTCGCAGCAGATCGTGTGGGACCTGCTGACCAACACCGCGGCCGCGGCCGGCGCCGTCGGCGATCGGAGCCCCTTCGTCACCGAGCTGACCGACACCCTCAGCAGGCTCGACCCGGGGCTGCGGATCGGCTCGTGGGGCCAGTTGCGGGAGTGGAAGGAGGACTGGGACGAGCCGGGCAACACCCACCGGCACGTCTCGCACCTCTTCGCGCTCCACCCGGGCCGGCAGCTCTCGGTGCGGGAGGACGCGCAGCACGCCGCGGCGGCCGAGGTCTCGCTGCGGGCGCGTGGCGACGGCGGCACCGGCTGGAGCAAGGCGTGGAAGGTCAACTTCTGGGCGCGGCTGCTCGACGGCGACCACGCGCACCTCATGCTGTCGGAGCAGCTGCGCTACAGCACCCTGGCGAACCTGTGGGACACCCACCCGCCGTTCCAGATCGACGGCAACTTCGGCGCCACGGCGGGCGTCGCCGAGATGCTGCTGCAGAGCCACCACGGGGTGATCGACCTCCTGCCCGCGGTGCCGGCCCGCTGGGCGCGCGGCTCCGTCACCGGCCTGCGGGCCCGTGGCGACGTCACGGTGGACCTGGAGTGGCGCGGCTCCACCCCGACCAGGGCCGTGCTGCGGGCCGGCGTCTCCGGTGAACTGACCGTGCGCGGCGGCATGTTCGGCGGGCTGTTCCGGGTCACCGAGCTGGCGACCGGACACGCTGTCGACGTGGCGCGGGACGGCGAGCAGATCACCCTGCGGGCCAGGGCCGGCCGGGCCTATCTGGCGACCTCCCAGGTGACCATGGAGCTCTCGGTCCCCGAACAGGCCGCGCCCGGCACCCCGTTCACCGCCGAGGTCACCGTGTCGGCCAGCGGCCGGACGGTGCCGGCGGGCGAGCTGACCCTCGGCCTGCCCGCGGGCTGGTCGGCAAGCCCGGCCCGCCACGCGGTGCCGGCCGTCCGGGACGGGCGGTCCCACACGGTCGGCTTCGAGGTCACGCCGCGGGCCGGCGAGCGGCCGGAACACCGGCTGCGGGCGGTGCTGGTCGGCGACGGCTGGGTGACCGGCGCCGTCGCCCTGGTGACGGCCGAGGCCGGCCCGCCCTGCCCGGTGCCGCCGGACGGGCTGACCCTGGTGGCGTGGGACCCGCGTTCCGGCGCCACGGTCGCGGACGCCTCGGGGCAGGGCAGGGACGCCACGGTGGAGGGCGTCGCCGGCTACCAGGAGGCCGGCCCGACCGGCACCGCGCTCACCCTGGACGGCGGGGCGTTCCTGCGGACGGCGCCGACGACGCTCGGCTTCCTGCGGGTGGCGACGTTCGCGGCCGAGGTCAGGGTGGACGGCACGGGCGGCTACCGGCGGCTGTTCGACTGGCAGCCGAGCGGCGACGACGGCCGCGACGGCGTCCTGATCGACCTGACGCCGTCGAACGCGGTGCGCTTCATCGGCGCGGGGGCCGGCGTCACCACCTCGGCCACCGTGCCGACCGGCCGGTTCGTGGACCTGGTGGTCACCATGGGCGACGGCGGCCGGCTGACCGTCTACCTGGACGGGCGGGAGGCCGCGACCGCCCAGGTGCCGAGCACCGGGATCAACGGCTGCGCCACCCGCGAACTGCGGTTCGGCGCCGACCAGAACGGCGGCCAGCGGCTCGTCGGGGCCGTCGACCGGATGGCGGTCCTCGCCGGCCTGCTCGGTCCCGAGGAGATCGGCGACTGGCAGCGCCTGGCCTTCGGCGAGTAGCACGGCGTGGGCGGCGCCCGGGAACCATCTCCCGGGCGCCGCCCACGCCGTCGTTCCGGCTACTCGTAGAGCGCGGCGCGGATCGTCGGGTCGTCCACGTTGGTCTGGTCGTACCAGTGGAACGCGGTGTCGATGCGCTCCGGCAGCTCCTCCCCTTCGATCGCGGCCAGCGCCGCGTCGACGAGTTGCCGGCCCATGTCGACCGGGTCCTGGGTGACGGCGCCGGTCATCTCACCGCTGCTGACGGCGTCGATCTGGGCCTGGCCCGAGTCGAAGCCGACGACCGCGATGTCGTCCCGGCCGCTCTCCCGGACACCGTTGATCACGCCGATCGCGGAGCCCTCGTTCGCCGCGTAGATCCCGGCGAGTTCGGGGTTGCCCTGGATGATGGACCGGGTGATGTCGGCGGAGGCCAGCTGGTCGCCGCCACCGTACTGCGGGTCGAGCACGGTGATGCCCGGCGCGTTCTCCGCCATCCACTCCAGGAAGCCGTCCCTGCGGTCCCGGCCGGAGAGGCTGGTCTGGTCGTGCACCACCAGCGCGACGGTGCCCTCCCCGCCGACCGCCTCCGCCAGGTGCTCGGCGGCCTCGGCGGCGGCCGCCCGGTTGTCGGTGGCGACCGTGGTCACCGGCACGTCGCTCTCCACGCCTGAGTCGAACGCCACCACCGGGATCTCCTGCGAGCTGGCCTGCTGGAGCAGCGGTTCTGCGGCCTGCGAGTCGAGGGCGGCGAACCCGATGGCGTCCGGCGACCTGGCCAGCTCGTTGGTGAGCAGGTTGACCTGTTCCTCCACGTCGGCCTCGGTGGGCGGCCCGACGAAGGTGACGCGGGCGCCCCTGGCCTCCGCCTCCGCCTCGGCGCCCTCCTTGACGGACTGCCAGAACTGGTGCTGGAACCCCTTGGAGACGATGGAGATGAGCGGCCCGTCGCCCCCGCCTCCTCCGCCGCCGCCCCCGCCGGTCCCGTCGTCGGCACAGGCCGTGGCCAGCATCGCCAGGGCCGCGCAGAGGACCGCGGCGAGGCTCCTTCTCGTCTTCATCATCACCAGATCTCCCTCGTTCTGGTCAGGGACGTGCTCATGACGTCTCGCGCCGGCGCACCCGGTCGGTGTAGACGGCGAGGAGGATCACGCAGCCGAGGATGACGTTCTGCCACTCCTGGGGGATCGACATGATCTGCAGCCCGTTGTTCAGCACCGAGATGATCAGCGCCCCGATCAGGGTGCCGACGATCGAGCCCTTGCCGCCGGAGAGCGACGTGCCGCCGATCACGACGGCGGCGATCGCCTGCAGCTCGTACCCCATGCCGGTGGCGGGCTGCGCCGAGCCGAGCCGGGCGGAGATCAGCACGCCGGCCAGGCCGGTGAAGAGCCCCGCGAACGTGTAGATGACGATCTTCCAGCGCCGGACGTCGATCCCGGAGAGTGCGGTGGCCTCCTCGTTGCTGCCGATCGAGTAGGTGTAGCGGCCGAGCACGCTCTTGGTGAGCAGCACGCCGGCGACGGCGGCGATCACCAGGAGGACGAGCACGGCGTTCGGGATGTCGACGCCGGGGACCAGGTGACCGGTGGAGATGTCGCCGTAGCCCGACACGTCGGTGAAGTAGATGGGCGTGCTGTCCGAGACGACCAGGGCAAGACCCTCGGCCACCAGCATCATGGCGAGCGTCGCGATGAACGGCGGGATCCGCAGCACGGCCACGTTGACGCCGTTGACGAGCCCCATGAAGCCGCCGAACAGGATGGTGGCGAGCACGCCGACCGCCAGCGGCAGGCCGGCGTTGACCAGGAAGACGCCGGACATCACGGCGCACAGCGCCATGCCGGTGCCGATCGACAGGTCGATGCCGGCGGAGATGATGACGAAGGTGGTGCCGACGGCCAGCGTGCCGATCACCACGGTGGAGAACAGGATCGAGATGAAGTTGTCGTAGGTGAAGAAGTAGGGGCTGGCAATCGCGAAGAACGCGTAGATCACGACGAGGCTGGCGAAGGCCAGCAGTTGTTGGAGGCGGCTCCTGATCGCCGCCAGCGTGCCGCTCTCCGGTCGCCGTCCGACCGCCGGCGCCTTGGCCGTCGTCATGGCCGACCCGCCGTCCGGTCACTGGCCTCGGCGGTCTCGCCGGGCCGCAGCGTCGCGTAGCGCATGATGTTCTCCTGAGTCGCCTCGGCGGCGTCGAGCACGCCGGTCACCCGCCCCTCGCTCATCACCACGACCCGGTGGGAGAGGCGCAGGATCTCCGGCAGTTCGGAGGAGATCATGATGATCGACTTCCCCTGTGCCGCGAGTTGGTTGAGCAACTGGTAGATCTCGTCCTTGGCGCCCACGTCGATGCCGCGGGTCGGCTCGTCGAAGATGAGGACGTCGCAGTCCTTCACGAGCCACTTCGCGATGACGACCTTCTGCTGGTTGCCGCCGGACAGGTGCTTCGTGGTCTGGTGCGCGGACGGCGTCCTGATACGGAGCGACGCGATCAGCTGCTCGGCCCTGGTGCGCAGCGGCCCGTCGCGGACGAACCCGGCCCGGGTGAACCGGTCGCGCAGCGCGCTGAGCGCGATGTTGGCCTTGACGTCCTGCTCCAGCAGGAGCCCGAACCGCTTGCGGTCCTCGCTGAGATAGCCGATGCCGAGCCTGGCGGCGTCGGCCGGGTTGCCGATCCTGACCTCCGTGCCGCGCAGGGTGATCCGGCCCGCGGTGCGCGCGTCGGCGCCGACCAGCGCCCTGGCGACCTCGGTGCGCCCCGAGCCCATGAGCCCGGCGAAGCCCAGGATCTCGCCGTGTCGGAGGTCGAAGGAGACGTCGCGGAGCAGGGACCTGGTGGTGAGCCCCCGCACGCCGAGCACCGTGTCGCGGTCGGCGCGGACGCCCTCGGGGCGGCTGTCGGCGGTGATGGCCCGGCCGACCATCAGCGCGATGATGTCGGGGGTGGTGGCGGTCGGGACGTCGAGGGTGTCGACGTACTCGCCGTCGCGGATCACCGTGACCCGGTCGGCGATCCGCTTGATCTCGCCCATCCGGTGGGAGATGTAGATGACGCCGGTGTCGGGTCGGGTGAAGCGGCGGATCAGCTCGTGGAGCGTGGCGACCTCGGCGTCGTTGAGGGCGGCCGTGGGCTCGTCCATGATCAGCACGCGCGGCCGGTACGAGAGCGCCTTGGCGATCTCCACCATCTGCTGGTTGGCGACGGTGAGTTCGCCGACCACGGCGCGCGGGTCGAGGGGCAGTTCGAGCCGTTCGAGCAGCGCGGCCGCGTCGGCGTTGAGCCCCCGGTCGTCGAGCAGCAGCCGGCCGAGGCGCGGTTCGCGGCCGATGAAGATGTTCTGGGCGACGGTCAGGTCGGGGACGAGGTTGAACTCCTGGTGGATGATGCTGATGCCCAGTTCGAGCGCGTGCCGCGGGCTGGTCGGGCGGTAGGGGCGGCCTCCGAGCCGGAAGTGCCCGGCGTCGGCGGTGTGGATGCCGGACAGCAGCTTCATCAGGGTGGACTTCCCGGCGCCGTTCTCGCCGACCAGCGCCAGCACCTCGCCCGCGCGCAGTTCGAGGCGCATGGCGCGCAGCGCGCGGACGCCGGGGAAGCTCTTGTCGACGCCCTCGACCTCGAGCAGCGCCGGCTCAGCCGCCATGGGTGTACTCCTCGATGGAGCGTGGGCGCATCTCGGTGCCGGCGCCGGGGGCCAGGGGTGGGTGGTAGCGCCCGTGGCGGACGTCGACCGGGGTCACGAAGTGTTCGTGGAGGTGGTCGACGAACTCGATCATCCGGTTCTCGGCGGAGCCGGAGACGGCGAGGTAGTCGAACATGGCGAGGTGCTGGACGGCCTCGCACAGGCCGACGCCGCCGGCGTGCGGGCAGACCCGGACCCCGAACTTCGCGGCCAGCAACAGGATCGCCACGTTCTCGTTGACCCCGGCGACGCGGGTCGCGTCCAACTGCAGCACGGAGAGCGCCTCGGCCTGCAGGAGTTGTTTGAACAGCACCCGGTTGGCGCCGTGTTCGCCGGTGGCGACGGGGATGGGCGCGATGGCCCGGGCGATCGCCGCGTGCCCGAGGACGTCGTCGGGGCTGGTGGGCTCCTCGACCCAGGCGAGGTCGAACGGCCGCAGCGCCTCGATCCAGCGGATCGCCTCGGCCACGTCCCACCGCTGGTTGGCGTCCACCGCGATCCGCACGTCGGGGCCGACCGCCTCCCGCGCGATCCGCAGGCGACGGATGTCGTCGGCCAGATCGCCGCCGACCTTGAGTTTGATCTGGGTGAAGCCCTGTTCCACGGCCTCCCGGCAGAGCCGGGCGAGTTTGTCGTCGTCGTAGCCGAGCCAGCCGGGGCTCGTGGCGTAGGCGGGATACCCCTCGGCCAGTAGCCGGGTCTCGCGCTCGGCCCGCCCGGGGTGGGCGGCTCGGAGGATGTCCAGCGCCTCGTCCCTGGTCAGGGCGTCGGTGAGATAGCGGAAGTCGACCAGGTCGACGATCTCCTCGGGGCTGAGCGAGGCCAAGAGCCGCCATAACGGCTGGCCGGCGCGCTTCGCCCGCAGATCCCACAGCGCGTTCACCACCGCGCCGACCGCCATATGCATGACACCCTTTTCCGGGCCCAGCCAGCGCAGCTGCGAGTCGTGCACCAACTCCCGCCACAAGCCGCCGAGATCGGCCAGCGTGGCCGCCACGTCCCGACCGACCAGATGCCCTTCGAGGGCCCTGAGCGCCGCCACCTGGACGTCGTTGCCACGGCCGATCGTGAAGACGAAGCCGTGACCCTCAAGACCGTCGCCGGCATCGGTCACCAGCCGGAGATACGCGGCCGAGTAGTCCGGGTCCGGATTCATGGCATCCGAACCGTCCAGCGTCCGCGAGGTGGGGAAACGTACATCGTGCGTGTGCATGCCGATCAGTCGAGCCACAGACACACTCCCTCTACGGGATCTACGTCACGGCGCACCATAGACATCCGATGAATCACCGTCAAGACTGCCGTGGGTTCCGCTGTTTGATCCCGGAGGCCCGGAGAGGCTTTGTCAAGACACCCGACCAATAGCGGGCCTGGTGCGGACCTGGCGGATCTCCGGCCGGCCGCCGAGCGGTGGGCCGGAGATCGCCGAGGGCTCAGGCGGAGGTGGCCGCCGCCTCCTCCGCGGTCAGGCGCGGCGCCGCGGTCGCCATGGTGCGCGCCCGCGACGTGGCCGTCGTCGGGTCGGCCGGGCGGCGCGTGTGCCAGTCGGTGACCGCCTGGTAGGCGGCGACCACCTCGAGCAGCCGGTCCTCCTCGTAGGGCTGGCCGCCGAGGATCACCCCGGACGGCACGCCGTTCACGAAGCCGGCGGGGAAGCCGATCTCCGGCAACCCCAGGATGTCGAACGGCACGACGTCGGTCTGGAACACCACGTCGCACTCGCCGAGCACGCTGTCGAAGACCTCCCGCAGCAGGTGGTTCTTGGCCCGCTGCGCGGTGATCCACTCGTCGCCCGACAGCATCAGCCCCTGCAGCCAGGACAGCAGCGAGACGCCGAACTTGCGCGGGTCGTCGCGCAGCCAGTGCCGGAACGGCTCGGTGCGCTCCGCGAGCCGCGCGCTGTTGAACGCGCCGGTGAGCAGGGACCAGTCGTCGGGGTACGCGACGTCGACCAGGGTGACGCCGGGGATGGCGTCCAGCTGGTCGAGGAGCGCCCGGCGCACGTCGGTCGCGGAGTTCAGGAAGTCGGCCGGCACGCCGATCCTGGTGGCCCGGCGCAGCCGGACCCGGCCGCGCGAGGAGACCGGCGTGGCCGACGTCACCAGATCGGGCACGGACGGCAGGCCGAGGGTGCGCGGATCGTCGCCGTCGGGGCCGGCCATCACCGCGAGCATCAGGGCGGCGTCCATCGCGTCCCTGGCCAGCGGTCCTACGTGGTCACGCGTGTAGGAGAGCGGGATCACGCCGTGGACCGAGGCCCGGCCCATGGTGGGCTTCAGGCCGGTGAGGTTCTGCCGGTTGGCGGGCAGCACGATCGATCCGCCGGTCTGGGTGCCGATGGACGACGAGGCGAGACGCCCGGCGACGGCGCAGGCCGGGCCGGTCGAGGAACCGCCGGGATCGGTGGCCGGGTTGTCCGGGGTCCAGGCGTTGACGGTGGTGATCTCGCCGTTGGGCCTGGTCGCCCTGGTGGTGGCCAGCGGCCCCATCTGCCCCTTGCCGAGCACGATGCCACCCGCGCCGGTGAGCCGGGCGACCACGGTGGCGTCGTAGTCGGGGACGAAGTCCTCGAAGACGTAGGAGTTGCAGCGGGTCGGGACGTCCTTGGTGAAGAAGTTGTCCTTGATGCAGAGCGGGATCCCGGACAGCACGCCCCGTGGGCCGCTGCCCCGGTCGGCGGCCCGTGCCGCGGCCCGGGCGGCGTCCGCCGTCACCTCGGCGTACGCCTGGTAGACGGGGTCGTACGCGGTGATCCGGTCCAGGTACGCCTCGATCAGGGTGGCCGAGGTCAGCTTGCGGCGCTTGATCAGCACGGCGGCCTCGGCCAGGGTGGCCTCGGTGGGGTCGCGCCGCGCCTCGTCCCGCACGTCGATGTCCGGCAGCCGGGGTTCGGTCCGGCCGCCGCTCGCCGTGCGTGACGGGGTCACGGCGGCGGGGGTGCTCGCGGCGGCGGGCGCCGCGAAGGCCGCGCCGCCGGCCACGGCCCCGGTGGCCGCGGCGGAACTCGCGAGGAACGTCCGGCGGTTGAGGGCTCTACTCATCGTGTGTCCGCCCCTCCGGTCCAGGCGTCGGTGATCGACGGGTAGAGCAGCGGTGGTGCGGCCTGCTGCGCGTAGGCGGCCGCGGGCCGCCCCTCGACCGGGGGCGACCAGCCCGCGATCGCGACGGGCGACGACGTGACGAACGACCGCAGGGAGCGCAGCGCCTGATCGCGCGTGGGCACGCCGGTCTCCGGGTCCGGCTGCTCGGGCAGCCGCTCCAGGTCGAAGCCGGCCAGGGCGAGTCTCGTTCGTATGTAGGCGTCCACCTGTTCCGAGGTGGGCGGCTGGGGTTGGCTCAACGCATCCTCCGTGGTGCTCGGCGAGGAGTGACTCGGCGTGACTTCATCACCCGTTCATGACCGCCCGATTGAGGCCGCATATCACCATTGTTACCGCTGTTACCGGTGATTCACCGAACGGCCGACTCCGGCCGTCACGCCATGTCACCGGTGGTCGCCGGCCCGCACCCGTGCGGACCGGCGACCGGTGGCCGTCAGCCGGCGGGTTGCGGCAGGTCGGCGGCGCGGTCATCGCCCTCCCGGGACCGCGCGGCGGCCGGCCCCGAGGGGCGGAGGCGGTGGGCGACGGCCACCAGGACCAGGGTCAGCACCAACAGCCCCGTCCAGATGACCCACTGTTCGGGCCAGAGCCCCGCCGAGGCGCCGTCCGGGGTGCGGCCGCCGTCGGTTCCGGAGACGATGACGGCCGCCAGGCCGACGATGGTGGCGACGACGGCGAGCCGTCCTGCGACGCGGACGGTCAGGGGCAGCGACCGCGGTTCCCGGCCGGGCCGGCGCGGCCGCGACGGCAGCCGCAGCCGCTCGCTCGGCCTGGCGGGCGCCAGCAGCCGGAGCAACAGCAGCCCGGCGAGCGGCATCTGCAGCGCCCAGACCAGCGTCCGGAAGGATCCGTCGTACCAGACGTTGGTGCCGTACAGCAGGGTGTGCCAGACGCTGAGCACGTAGACGACGAGGATGAAGCGGTGCAGCGCCCGCCACATGCGGGCGCCCGTCCGCTGCCGCACATAGTAGGCGAGCCCCAGCACGATGCCGAGGTAGAACGCGATCAGCCCCAGGAGGATCGCGATCCGGCCGGTGCCCGAGGGGTATCCGCCGGGCACGAACGCCTCGACGAACGCGGTCCGCACCAGGTCGCCCGCGGCCTGCCCGTCGAAGTTCGCCTGGACCTCGGCGCCGAAGAACGTGACCGCGTGCATGAACATCAGCCCGATGGTCGTCAGGCTGGTGGTGCGGTGCCACTTCTCGACCCGAGCCGCCGACAGCCAGCGCCACGGCGGCAGGCTCCCGGACCTGAGCAGGCCGAAGACGATGGTGACGTAGGCCCACAGCAGACCCGACCAGCCGAACGCCTGGCACAGCCAGTACAGCCAGTACCGGGGCGCGTCGGCGAGGAAGGGCATCACCTCGGTGGTGCCCGAGGTGCCGTTCTCGACCCTGACCCACAACCACCAGAAGACGAGGCCGGTGATCACCAGGGCCAGGCTGGCGTCGGGTACCGCGGCACGGGCGTCGGCCCGGAGGCCGGGCCCGTCGAAGCGCCTGGCGACTCTTCGCCTTCCGGCCGGGGGCACGACGGGTTTCGTGGAGTCGGTCATCGGAGTCCCGTTCTCTCGGAGTGACTTCGCGGCCCAGCCCCCGGTGACGACCTCTCACGTGCTTTTTCCCCGAGACTAATCGCGATGCCGACGGGCCGGAAGACGCGGGAACCCGGCGGTGTGCCGCGCCCTCCGGCCCGTGACCGCCGGGGCGGTCAGGCCGCGGGACGTGAGAAGACGAGCGCGATGTCCGCCTTGTCGAAGCGCCAGCCGGCCGGCGTCCTGGCGGCGGCGCAGACCACCCGCACTCCGGCCTCCCGGTGCGGCGGCCGCCCCTCCCGGTAGAAGTAGACGAGTTGGGTCGCCGAGGCGGACCCCCGGTCGCCTTCGACGGCCACCTCGACGTCACCGTGCAGATGCAGGGTGCGCTCGCCCTCGGGCCGGGACTGGCGCAGGTGGTCGGTCACCGCGTCGATCCCGTTCAGCCGGCCGCCGACGGGCGACCGCACCGTCACGTCGTCGGCGTAGACGGTGTGGGCGTCGTCGTACCGCGCCTCGTCGAGGACGCGGGAGAGCCGGGCGAACAGGCCGGCGATCTCGGCCCGGTCGGTGGTTTCTGACATGACTCGATCCCTTCGTTGGTCATTCCAACATTTACCGCACCGACCATACCCCCAACCCGTTGGCCACGCCAACGATTGCCCTCCTGTCACGCGTTCCAGACCGTGGGAGCCTTGGGGGATGCGCCCCCGCGTGCGAGAGGTCGGGTCGGACACGTTCCTCGTCTCCGGCAGCGACACCAACTGGGTCATCGTCCGGGACGGCGACGCCGCCACCCTGATCGACAGCGGCTATCCGGCGGACCACGACGGGGTGCTGGCCTCGCTGGCCGCCGTCGGGGTGGCGCCCGAGGGGGTGGCCGCGCTGCTGCTGACCCACGCCCACGTCGACCACCTCGGCTCGGCCGAGGCGCTGCGCACCCGGTACGGCACGCCGGTGTTGGCGCACCCTGAGGAGGTGCCGCACGCCAGGCGGGACTTCCTCGACCAGGTGTCGCTCGGCCGGATCGCCGCCCGGGTGTGGCGGCGCGGGGTGGCGCCGTGGGCGGTGCGCGCGATCCGCGCCGGGGCGACGGCCGACGTGGCGGTGGCCGAGCCCCGCCCCTTCCCGGCGCCCGGCCCCCTCGACCTGCCGGGGGCGCCGCTGCCGGTCCACACCCCGGGCCACACCCGCGGCCACTGCTGCTACCTGCTGGCGGACCGCGGCGTCCTGGCCACCGGCGACGCGCTGGTGACCGCGCACCCCACCTCCCGGGTGACGGGACCGCAGCTGCTGCCCGACATGTTCCACGCGGACCGCGCCGGGGCGCTCCGCTCCCTCGCGGCGCTCGAGACGCTGCCCGCGGAGCTGCTGCTGCCCGGCCACGGGCCGGCGCTGCGGGGCGACCCGCGGGCGGCGGTGGCGCGGGCTCGCGAGTCGGCGACACCGCATCGCTACAGTGGGTGACCGTGCGGGCGCGCGGTGTCCCGCCGGCCGGTCGCTCACCGACGAGTCGAGGAGAGGTGTGGCATGACGAAGCGGATC
The DNA here is from genome assembly GCF_054783955.1 of Streptomyces mayteni. Classification (NCBI taxonomy): domain Bacteria; kingdom Bacillati; phylum Actinomycetota; class Actinomycetes; order Kitasatosporales; family Streptomycetaceae; genus Streptomyces; species Streptomyces mayteni. Next base: position 29,517 of record NZ_BAAGPR010000009.1, read on the forward strand.
ACCTGTCGCAGGGTCTACGAGGACGTCGCGACCGGCGAGGGAAAGCGGGTGCTCGTCGACCGGGTCTGGCCGCGCGGCCTGACCAAGGAGGCCGCCAGGCTCGACGAGTGGCTGCGGGACGTCGCGCCCTCCACCGAGCTGCGCCGCTGGTACGGCCACGACCCGGCGAGGTTCGACGAGTTCCGGCGCCGCTACCTCGCCGAACTGCGCGACGCCGACCACCGCCCGGCGGCCGGCCGGCTGCGCGAGCTGGCCGAGCACGACCGGGTCACCCTGCTGACCGCCACCCGCGACCTCGACCACAGCCAGGCCGCCGTGCTGGCACACTGGCTGGCCGACGGCTCGGCCGAACGCTGACCCACGCCCCACCCGCCCGCGACCGGGCCGCCGCGCTCGCCACCACGCCCTACAGGCCAGGCGGCGAGCGGACGACGGCGGGGTCGGTGCCGCGGTCAGGCCGTGGCGCAGGCGCTGCCGCTGAGGGTGAACGCGGAGGGAACCGCGTTGGTGCCGCCCCGGTTGCCGAGGAAGCCGAGGCTGACGGAACCGGCCGCCGGGATGCTGTTCGTGTACGCGGCGGGGGTCACGCTCACGTTGGCGCCGCTCTGGGTGGCCGTGCCGCCCCACATGTTGCTGATGGTCTGTCCGTTGGCGAACGCGAAGGCGAGGGTCCAGCCGTTGATGGCGGCGGTGCCGGTGTTGCGGATGGTGATCTCGCCCTGGAAGCCGCTGCCCCAGTCGCCCACCACCCGATAGGCGACGGCACAGCTCGCGCCAGGCGTGCCGCCCCCCGAGGTGGTGACCGCGACGGTCGCCGAGCGCGCCGACCGGTTGCCGGCCGCGTCGCGCGCGTAGACCGCGAAGGTGTAGGCGGTGCTCGCGGTCAGTCCGGTGACCGTGACCCGGTTGGTGGTGGAGGTGGCGACCTGGCTCTCGGTGCCGCCGCTCACCCGGACGACGTCGTAGGCGGTGACCCCGACGTTGTCCGTCGAGGCCGTCCAGCCGAGGGTGACCGACGACGACGTCACCCCCGAGGCCGTCGGCGCGCCGGGCGTGGTGGGGGCCTGGGTGTCGCCGGGACCACCGCCACCGCCGAAGATGGTGGCCTCCCTGGACGTCTGGGTGATGCCGTTGACGCCGTTGAAGATGCGCTGGCCCCAGGAGCTGAGCTGGTCGGGGTCGAAGCCGATCGACAGGTCGAGGATCGGATCGGTGTTGCCGCTCCACGACCAGGCCAGGTAGCCGAGCCCCAGTCGTTGGGTGGTGGCCAGGATGGTGTCCTCGTCCGGGTCGCCGTACTGGTCGGGCGGGCCGCCGAACTCGCCGACGACGATGGGCAGTCCGGCGTTGACGAAGGCGTTCAGGTAGTCGTTGATCGACTGGGCGGTGCTGTAGACGCTGTACATGTGGATGGAGAACAGCAGGTTGCCGGTCGGGTCGGCGTCGTAGACGGACTGTGCGTTGGTGCGCATGACGTTCTGCCAGTCCTGACCCCAGTTGGGCGCGTCCACCATGATCGTGTGCTGGAACCCGGCGTTGCGCAGCTTCTGCACGGCGGCGATGGTCGGGGCGGTCCAGCCCGCGGGGTTGGTGTTGCCCCACGGCTCGTTGCCGATGTTGATGATGACGTAGTCCTCCTGGCCGACCAGCACGTCCCGGAGGCCGATCCAGTAGTCCGCCGCGCTGTCGAGGGTGGCCGCCGCGCCCTCCTCGCCGTAGCCGGTGGTGTCGTGCACCTCCAGCACGCAGATCATCCGGTTCTGCTTGCAGAGGTTGATGACGTTGGTGACGTCGGCCGCGTCGTTGCGGGTCCAGCGGTGCCCGTTGGCGAGCACGACGCGCACGGTGTTGGAGCCGTACGCCTTGATGTCGGCGAACGACCCGGTCTGGTTGGTGTACCAGGTGTGGGCGTGGTTGACGCCGCGCATGACGAAGTCGTTGCCGTTGGCCTCCACCAGGCGGCCGTCGCTGATGTGCAGGCCGACGGCCTCCGCGCCCGGCGCCTCGGCCGGCGCGGACGGCGTGGCCCGGGCGGTCTGGCCCAGGCCGAGCAGGCCGAACAGGGTGACCAGCGCGGCCAGTAGGGCGACGAGGGACCTGACCCGCGCCCGCGCGGCCCTCGTGTCGGTTCTCGATCTCACTGCGGCTCCCGAGAGGTGTCGGTCGAGCACGATGGAACCCGGTCGAATGGGAGCGCTCCCAGGTCTCACGGATACACCGTTTCCCCACGCCGTCAAGACCTCCGGGGCCAACGCGCCGCCCCTTGACTGACTTTTGCCACGAAACCCTGCCGCCGAAGGACGCCGTCATCTTCCCCGCGAACCAGGCGCGTTACCTGTATGGACATCACACGACGAGCGGGGTTAGGTTCTGCGCCGAAGCCAATGCCGGCCCGGATCACCGCTGGTGGGCGCTGGCTGAGAACGATCGAACGGGACGGAAGACAACCGCATGCACGGACGGATTCCGCGTCGACTCGCCGCGCTCGCGGCTGTGACGGCGCTGCTCGGCTCCTGTGGCCTCGGCGACGACGACGGCGTCGTCACCCTGGACTTCTGGTGCTGGGGTGATCTCCAGACGGCGCGGGTCGACGCGTTCAACGCCGCCCACCCGGACATCCAGGTCCGCCGCACCGACGCGGGCGGCGGGAACGACTCCGCGACGAAGCTGTTGACCGCCAGCCGGGCCGGCAACGCCCCGGACGTCACCTGCGTCGAGTACCAGACGATCCCGGCGCTCGTGGTGTCGGACGTGCTGGCGGACATCGCCGACCACGTCGACGGCCTCGCTGACGAGTTCACCGACGAGACCTGGCAACTCACCAGCTTCGAGGGGCAGGTCTTCGGCGTCCCCGACGACGTCGGGCCGATGGTGCTGCTCTACAACCGGGCCAGGTTCGAGGAGTTGGGCCTCGCGGTACCGGCCACCTGGGAGGAGTTCGCCGAGGTCGCGGCGGAGGCCAGGGAGCGCGACCCCGACACCTATGTCGCCACCTTCTCGCCCACCGAGTTCGGCAACTTCGCGGGGCTCGCGCAGCAGGGCGGCGCCACCTGGTGGGAGGTCGACGACCGCCGGTGGACGGTCGGCATCGACGACGAGGCGTCCCAGCGCGTCGCCGGCTACTGGCAGGACCTGATCGAGCGGGACCTGGTGAACGCCGAGCCGCTGCTGACGCCCGAGTGGAACAACCGGGTCAACCGCGGCGAGGTGCTGACCTGGCCGGCGGGCCTGTGGTCGCCCTCGGTGATCTACGGGATCGCGGAGGGGCAGGCCGGCGACTGGGCCATCGCGCCGCTGCCGCACTGGGAGGGCGAGTCCGACGCGGTGGCGTTCCAGGGCGGTTCGGCGCTCAGCGTCACCAACGACGCCGAGGACGTCGCGGCCGCCGTCGAGTTCGTCAGCTGGATGGAGACGGCCGCCGAGTCGACCGACGTGCAGATCACCGGCGGCCAGTACCCGGCCTCGCTGAGCGGCCAGGAGGCCGCGGTGCTCAGCGATCCGCCGACGCTGACCGCGGGGCAGGAGGACTACTGGGACGTGGCGACGGCGGCCGCCAGGAACACCGTGCCGCACATCCAGTGGGGGCCGAACGTCACCACCGCCAACGACGCCTACGCCGACGCCTTCTCCGCCGCGATCCGCGACGGGACGCCGCTGACCGACGCGCTCGCCCGCACCCAGCGGGAGGTCGTCGCGGAGATGGAACGCGTCGGCTTCCCCGTCACGGGCTGAGCCCCGCCGCCGACCGACGCGACGCGCCGGTAGCCACGATCCCGTTCCTTCACCAGCCCGGAGGGCACCACCCGTATGTCAGAAACCACCTCAGGCCCCGCGTCAGGCCCGGCGGCGGGCTCCGCAGCAGCCGCCCCATCGGGCCCCGACTCGGAGGCGATCGCGCCGGCCAGCGGGTCGGCCCCCGCGCCCGACTCCGGATCGGGCACCGGCGCACGCGGCGCCCCGCCACCGCGGGCCGGCGGCGCCAGGCGCGTCCGCGGCCAGCGTGGCCTCGGCGGGTTCCTCGCGCCCTACGTGTTCCTCACGCCGGCGCTCGCGCTCTTCGTCGCCTTCCTCGCGATCCCGGTGGGCTACGCGCTGTACCTCAGCGTCCAGGGGCTGCGGATCGTCGACGAGGGCGTGTTCGGCACCCGGAGCGAGGTGTTCGTCGGGTTCGCCAACTACGCCGACATCCTCACCGACTCCACGTTCTGGGCCGGGTTCGGGCGGATGGCGCTCTACGGGGTGATCGGAGTGCCGCTCACCCTGGGCGCGGCCCTGCTGTTCGCGCTGCTGCTCGACTACGGCGGCGCGCGGGCCCGCCGGTTCTCGCGGGCCGCGATCTTCCTCCCCTACGCGGTGCCCGGCGTCGTCGCCTCGCTGCTCTGGGGCTTCATGTACCTGCCGTCGACCAGCCCGTTCAGCCATGTCACGGAGGGGTTGGGGCTCGGCGTGATCCCGTTCCTGGACGGCGGGGGGCTCTATCCCTCGCTGGCCAACGTCGCCATCTGGGGCGGCATCGGCTTCAACATGATCATCATCTACACCGCGTTGCGCGGTATACCGCCGGAGTTGGCCGACGCGGCGCGGATCGATGGCTGCTCCGAGTGGCGGCTGGCCCTGCGGATCAAGGTGCCGCTGGTCGCCCCCGCCCTCGTGCTGACCGGTCTTTTCTCGCTGATCGGCACGCTCCAGGTCTACGGCGAGCCGACGATGCTGAAGCCGATGACCATCGAGATCTCCGAGACATGGGTGCCGTTGATGCACATCTACCGGGACGGGTTCATCCGGGACGACCTGCCGATGGCGGCGGCCGGTTCGATTGTCCTGGCCGTCGGCACGCTGGTGTTGTCGCTCGTGCTGCTGCGGGTCGCCCAGCGCCGTACCTTCGGAGGGGCCCAGTGAGCGCGTCGACCACCGGGGCGCGACGCCCCGGGCTCCTTCCGCACCAGCGGGCCAGGCTGCTGCCGACCGTGGTGCTGCTGATCGGGGCGTTCTACTGTCTGGTGCCGGTGGCGTGGATCGTCGTCGCGGCCACCAAGTCGAACACCGAGCTGTTCTCGACCTTCACCTTCAGCCCAGGCACCGGGCTGCTCGACAACCTGCGCGAGCTGTTCACCTACCAGGACGGGGCGTTCGGGCGGTGGGCGCTCAACAGCCTGCTGTACGCGGGGCTCGGCTCGCTGCTGTGCACGCTGATCTCGACCGTCGCCGGATACGCCTTCTCGCGCTACGAGTTCCCCGGCCGCACGGTGCTCTTCTACCTGATACTCGCCGGGGTGCTGCTGCCCGGCATGCTGCTGGCGATCCCGCAGTACATCATCATGACCAAGATCGACATGGTGGGCAGCTACTGGTCGGTCCTGCTGCCCGGGCTGATCTCGCCGTTCGCGATCTATCTCGCCCGGGTCTACGCCGACGCGGCGGTCCCGCTGTCGACGATCGAGTCGGCGCGGATGGACGGCGCGAGCGAGTACCGGATCTTCGGGACCATCGCGCTGCCGATGATGCTGCCGGGGATGGTCACGATCTTCATGCTCCAGTTCGTCGGGGCCTGGAACAACTTCCTGCTGCCGTACGTGATGCTCTCGGACGAGAGCAGGTTCCCGATCAACGTCGGCCTGTACACGCTGCTGTCCAAGGGTTCTGGCGAGCCGTCCCTCTACAGCCTGGCGATCGTGGGCACCGCCGTCTCCGTCCTGCCGCTGATCGCGCTGCTGCTGTTCCTCCAGCGGTTCTGGCGACTCGACATGATCAGCGGGGGGTTGAAGGGATGAGCGGGTACTCGGGTGAGGCCGGCGGGCGGGCGCTCCTATCCTTCGTCTCGTGAGCGGTCTTGATCGGGTGAACGGCGGTCGGTACGGAGACGGGCGGGGGCCGACGTCGGCCATCGACGCCTGGCGGGCGGCGCCGCGGCCCGCGCGCCCGGTGCTGCGCGAGCTGGTGATCCATGGGCCGCAGTCCCGCACCGACCTGGCCCGCCGGCTCGGTCTCTCGTCGGGGAGCCTGACCCGGCTGACCAAGCCGCTGGTGGAGTCGGGCCTGGTGGTCGAGCGGGACGTCAGGCACGACCCGGTCAACGGCCGCCCGACCCGCCCGCTGGAGGTCGTCGCCGACCGGCTGCTGTTCCTCGGGCTGAAGCTGACGCCGGACCGGGTCCACGCCACGCTCACCACGCTGCGGGCCGAGGTGGTGGCGCGGGAGAGCGCCCCGCTGACGGCGCCGAGCCCGGAGGAGGTGGTGGCGGAGGCGGGCCGGCTCGCCGACCTGCTGACGGCGGCCGGCGGCCCGGCGGTCGCCGCGGGCGTCACCTTCGGCGGCGACGGGACGGTCCCGGCGCTGGTGGAGGAGAGCGAGCTGGTCGACTCCGGCATCCTGGGCTGGCAGCGGGTGCCGATCCGCCGGCTGATGGCGGAGCGGCTGGGCGTTCCGTGCTTCGTGAAGAACGACGTGGCGGCGCTGGCCCACTCCTACTCCTGGTTCGGGGAGGCGCGCGGCGTCCAGGACTTCGCGGTGGTCACGGCCGGGGACGGGGTGGGCTACGCGCTGTTCGTCCACGGCCGGGCGATGCGGATGACGGAGGCCGACGTCGGCGAGTTCGGGCACCAGATCCTGGACCCCGGCGGCCCCATGTGCCCGGCCGGGCACCGCGGCTGCGCCTCCTCGTACGTGACGACGCGCTCGATCCTGATGACCGCGGCCCAGGGCATGCGGCGCTTCCCCACCTACCGGGAGGTGCTGCGGCTGGCGGCGGACGGCGACCCGGTCTGCCGGGAGGCGGTGCGGCAGGCGGCGTGGGCGCTGGGCGCGATGATCGCCAACGTGGTCAACGGCACCACCGTGAAACGGGTGTTCCTGGCCGGCGAGGGCGCGGACGTGGCCCGCGGCTGGCGCGCCGACCTCGACGCCGGCCTGGCGGCCCGCCGCCGGGACACCACGGGCGTCGAGCTCTCGGTGCGGGCCCACGACTTCCACGACTGGGCACGCGGCGCGGCGGTGGTGGCCATCCGGGCCCACGTCTCGGACGCCGGCTGACGCGGCACCGGCCGGTGCGCCGGATCGTGGGCGGATTTACGCGACGAGGGCCGCCGGCACGACGCTGCGGGCTGATCGCCCGACGCGGCGTCGCACGCTGTTCCGGACTGGGCAAGGTGCGCTGGGTCGATGAGCGCGCATTCGCCTGGCCGCACCGGTTCAAGCGCCTCCGTACCCGCTACGAGCGGCGCGCCGACCTCCACCACGGCCTCCTCGAACTCGCCTGTGGCGTCATCTGCCTCCGACGACTCCGAACGGCATCTTGAAACGCTCAGTGAACCGGCGTCAGTGGGGCCGCATAGGGTCCGGCCCATGGCTGACACTGAACTGACGACGCTACTCGGCGTCCTGAACAGCAAGCGCAAGCACGTCCTGGGCATCTTGGAAGGCCTGGACGAGGAGGCACTGCGGCGCCCGGTTCTACCGTCCGGCTGGACATGCCTTGGGCTGGTGCACCATCTCGCTCTGGACGACGAGAAGTTCTGGTTCCGCGCGGTTGCCGCCGGGGAGCAAGCAGCGATCGAAGAGATCCTCGGGTCCGGGGAGAACGCGTGGCAGCCCGCACCGGAGAAGACGGCCGAGGAGGTCTTCGCTCTCTACCGCAAGGAAGGGGAGCTCGCCGACACCTTCCTTGCCGGCGCCGACCTGGAGGCGGCCCCGAGCTGGTGGCCGGACTTCTTCGGTAACTGGCGCCTCGACAACCTGCGCGAGGTCATCCTGCACGTGATCACCGAGACCGCCACCCACGCCGGCCACTTGGACGCCGTGCGCGAACTCATCGACGGCAGGCAGAGGTTGGTTCTCCCTTGACGGGCAAGCCACTCCGCTGTGCCCACCAAGATCGTCGAACGCGAGGTCCAGAGCTCAACTCGTTCTGAAAGACCCCTGCCCTTGGCACCCCAGCCGCCGGGCCACCGTCGGCGTCGAGGTCTCGGTGCGGGCCCACGACTTCCAGGACTGGGCGCGCGGCGCGGCGGTGGTGGGCATCCGGGCCCATGTCTCGGATACCTGCTGGCCGGTCCGCCGTATCGGACGGCCGCCGGGCCATGATGGGCGGCGGACGAGAGGAGCCCTGCGGTGGTATGGGAGCCGGAGCGGGTGGCGGCCGGGATGCGGTCGGTGGAGGAGTTGGACGAGACGATCGCCGGGTGCCGGGCCTGCCCCCGTCTGGTGGCGTGGCGGGAGGAGACGGCCCGGGTGAAGCGGTCGGCGTTCCGGGACTGGGAGTACTGGGGCCGGCCGGTGCCGGGCTTCGGCCCGGCGGACGCGGCGATGCTGCTCGTCGGCCTGGCCCCGGCGGCGCACGGCGGGAACCGCACAGGCCGGATGTTCACCGGGGACCGCGCGGGCGACGTGCTGTTCCGGGCCCTGTACGACGTGGGCCTCGCCGACCGCCCGGTCGCCACGCACCGGGGTGACGGGATGACGCTGCGCGGGGTGCGGATGACGGCCCCGGTGCACTGTGCCCCGCCGGCCAACCGGCCGACGGTGACCGAACGCGACACCTGCCGCGCCTGGTTGGCGAACGAGCTGCGGCTGTTGCGTCCCACGCTGCGCTCGGTGGTGGTGCTCGGCGGCTTCGGCTGGCAGGCGGCCTGGCCCGCCCTGGCGGCGGCCGGCCGCCCGGCGCCCAGGCCGCGCCCGAAGTTCGGCCACGGCGTGCGGGTCGCGCTGCCGGCCGTGCCGGAGGTCGGCGGCCCGTTGGAGGTGTTCGGCTGCTACCACGTGAGCCAGCAGAACACCTTCACCGGGCGGTTGACCCCGGCGATGGTCCGGGAGGTGCTGACGGCGGCGGCGGAGTCGGCCGGCCTGCGGTGACGGTGGTCAGCCGACGCCGGAGAAATCCATGCTGAGGATCCGGTCGGTCGCCAGGTCCATCGACGCCTGCCAGGCGCATGAGCCGAAGTCGCTCGCGACAGCGTAGGTCCAGTCGCTCTCCCAGTCGGTCTGCCACCCGTCGTCGCAGATGCCGTTCGCCCGGAGCTCGCGGCGGCCGTCCTCTCCGGTCAGCAGGGTGTACTGCCGCTGGTAGCCCTCGTCGACGGCGATGGTCTCCAGCCCGCTCAGCCCCAGGAACTCCGCCGTCGGCGGCAGCACTTCCTCGAACCGCTCGACGTCGGAAACCTCCGGCAGGCTGGACTCCGCCGGCGTGCCGTCCCGCAGCCCCATCGGCTCCGTCTCCAGCAGCACGCCGCGCCAGCCCTCCCCCTCGACCCGGACGGCCTCGGCGCCCTCGCCGCCACAGGCCGTCAGCAGGGCGCCGGCCAGCAGGGCGGCGCCGATCGCGGTACGAGTCCCCCGTCTCATGTCGATCGGACGACGGCGAACCGCGTCCGGTTCCCGGGCGGTCGGTGGCCCGGTCAGGAGAGCGGCGCGGTGGACTCGCGGATCACCAGGCGGCTGGGGATCGTCTCGACGCCCGCGCGTGGCTGGCCCTCGATGGCGGCGAAGAGGGCCTGCGCCGCGGTGCGGCCGACCTGTTCGAGGTTGAGGTCGACGCTGGTCAGCGGGGGGCGGGAGCCCGAGGCGAGGATCTCCCAGTTGTCGAAGCCCAGGACGGCGACGTCCTCGGGGATCCGCCGGCCGCGCTCGCGGGCGGTCTCGACGACGCCGCGGGCGATCTGGTCGCTGCCGCACACGATGGCGTCCAGCGTGGGGTGCCGGTCGAGGAGCATGCCGGCGGCGGCCCGCCCCCATCCCTCGGACCAGTTGCCGAACAGGATCTCGCCGACCGGCGGCAGTCCGGCGTCCGCCAGGGCGGCGGCCGCGCCCTCGGCGCGCTCCGTGGCCGCCGCGTATCCGGGGTCGCCCGAGACATGGGCGATCCGGGAGCGGCCGCAGGCCAGCAGGTGCGCGACGGCCAGCCGGCCGGCGCCGACGCTGTCCGGCACGATCGAGAGGTCGGCCGGGTCGAGCGAGGGCGCGTAGGCGTAGACGACGGGCACCGGGAGGTCGCGGCCGAGTGACGGCCTGGGGTCGGTGCGGCTGCCGACCACGATCAGGCCGTCGACGCGCCGACCGAGTAGCGCCTGGACGTGGTGCTGTTCGCGGAGCGCGTCGCCCCTGGCGTCGCAGAGGAAGACGGCGACCCGGCCGACGCCGAAGGCGTCCTCGGCGCCCATCAGGATGGGGATGCTGAACCGCCCCTCCAGGTCGCCGGTGAGCAGTCCTACGGTGCCGGTGCGGCCGACCGGGAGGCCGCGGGCCAGTGGGTTGGGGTGGAAGGCGAGCCGCTCGGCGGCCTCGATGACCCGCGCCCTGGTCTCGGCCCGCACCTGGCTGCGCCCGTTGAGCGCCTTGGAGGCGGTGGCCAGCGAGACGCCGGCCAGCCGGGCGACGTCGCTGAGCTTGGCGGCCGGCGGCCGCCCGTGCGGCGACGGGCGGTCCGGTGGCTGTGCCATTGCCTGTCCCCTCCCGCCTGTCACGACGGCCGCGCGCCGTGCCCCGGGCCGAGTGTAGCCGAGGGCCGGACCACTGACCGAAAGTCGTTTCGGTCCGGGGACCTTCGGCGTCCTTCAGCGTCCGGCCCGCCCAAATCCCGTCTCGGCAGGATGGATTGACGGGGCATCGATCCGCCTCTACCTTCCGCCCGAAAGCGTTTTCGGCACAGAGGAGTCAGACCATGGGAAAGGCTGTGTCCGGCATCGCCGCGGCGCTCGTCGTCGCCGGCCTGCTCACCGCGTGCGGGGGCGGCGGGAGCGGGGCCGCCGGCACCGGGGACCCGGAGGGGGTGGACGACGGCGCCACGCTGACGATGTGGACCCGGGCGGCCACCGGACCGCAGAGCGAGGCGCTGGTCGAGGCGTACAACGCCTCCCACGAGAACACCATCGAGCTGACCGTGGTGCCGACCGACGACTACCAGGCCAAGATCGGGGCCGCCGCCGGCTCCGGTGAACTCCCCGACCTGTTCGCCTCCGACGTGGTCTTCGTGCCCAACTACACGTCGAGCGGCCTGTACGCCGACCTGACCGAGCGCATCGAGGCGCTGCCCTTCGCCGACGACCTGGCCCGCTCGCACCTCGACGCCGGCACCTGGGAGGGCGCCAGCTACGTGGTGCCGCACACCCTCGACCTGTCCGTGCTGTTCTACAACCGCGAGCTCTACCGGCAGGCAGGACTCGACCCCGACCGGCCGCCGACCACCCTGGCGGAGTGGGACGAGCAGGCCAGGGCGGTCGACGCGCTGGGCGGCGACGTCGACGGCACCTTCTTCGGCGGGAACTGCGGCGGCTGCGGCGTCTTCACCTGGTGGCCGTCGATCTGGGCCGCCGGCGCCGAGGTGATGAACGAGGACGGCACCGAGGCCGACCTCGACTCGGACGTCGCCCGCGCGGTCTACGACACCTACCGCGGCTGGGCCGCCGACGGCATCGCCGCCCCGGGCACCAGGGAAGAGACCGGCACCACCTGGACCGGGGTCTTCCCCGAGGGGCGGATCGGCGTCATGCCGATGCCCTCCACCACCCTCGGCCTGATGCCGGACGACCTCGACTTCGGGGTGGCGCCCATCCCAGGCCCGGACGGCGGCGCCAGCACCTTCGTCGGCGGCGACGCGATCGGCGTCGCGGCCACCAGCGACTCCCCCGACCAGGCCTGGCACTTCCTGCGCTGGTCGCTGAGCGACGAGGCGCAGTTGGACGTCGTGGCCGCCGGCGGCGACGTCGTCGCCCGCACCGACCTGGCCGCCAACGAGTACTCGGCGGCCGACCCCCGGATGGTCACGATCAACGAGCTGGTGGCCGAGGGCCGCACGCCGTACTCGCTGCGCTTCGGCCAGACCTTCAACGACCCCAACGGCCCCTGGCTGGCGCTGATGCGGGACGCCGCGTTCGGCGACGGCGGGTCGCTCGAGTCGGACAACCAGGCCGTCAGCGACTCGCTGAGCGACTGAGGCCGGCGAAGGATGAGGAGAGCCACCGAGGTCACCGAGGCCACCGCGCCCAGGGCCCGCGCTCGCGGGCCCTGGTGGCGGTCCCGTGCCGCCCAGGGCGTCGCCTACGCCGCGCCAACCGCCGTCTTCGTCGCCGTCTTCTTCGTGGTGCCGCTGCTGCTCGTGGGCCGGATGTCGGCCAGCGAGTGGCCGCTGCTCGCCGGCGACCGCGGCCTCAACCTGCCGGACAACTACACCGACGTGGCGGACAACCAACTGTTCTGGCCGGCCGTCAGGTTCACGCTGCTGTACACCGCGATCGTCACGGGGGCGCTGCTCGGGCTCGCGCTGCTGCTGGCGCTGCTGGTGCAGGAGGCGCGCCCGGGCGTCGGCTTCCTGCGCACCGCCTACTTCCTGCCGAGCGTGCTCGGGCTCGCCTCGGCCTCGCTGCTGTTCTGGGGCCTGTACAGCCCGTCGATCGGCCCGATCGGCCCGCTGCTCGAACGGCTGGGTCTTGTGGACGGGCCGGTGTCCTTCCTGGGTGGTTCCGACTCGGCGCTGGCCTCCACGGTGTTCCTCGTGGTGTGGAAGTTCGCCGGCTTCTACATGCTGATCCTGCTGGTCGGCCTGCAACGGATCCCGGCGGAGGTGTACGAGGCGGCGCGGATCGACGGCGCCAGCCGCGGCCAGATCTTCCGCGCCGTCACGCTGCCGCTGCTGCGCCCCTCGCTGGCGCTGACGCTGATCCTCTGCGTCACCGGCTCGCTGCTCGCGTTCGACCAGTTCTTCATCCTCACCAAGGGCGGCCCGGACAACAGCACCGTCACCGTGGTCCAGCTCATCTACCGGGAGGCGTTCCAGCGGCTCGACCTCGGCACGGCCGCGGCGCTCTCGATGCTGGTGCTGGTGGTCCTGCTGGTGCTGAACGCCCTCCAGTTCCGCGGCCTGCGCCGCCCCGACGAGATGTGAGGCGAGGGATGACACTCGGCCGCGCCTGGGGGCGCACCCCCTACTACGTGCTCGCCGGTGGACTGGCGATCATCTTCCTGTTCCCGATGGTGTGGACGGCCTGGGCCTCGGTGGCCGGCCAGCCGGGCACCGCGCAGGAGGCGGGCTTCGGCCTCGGCAACTACCGCAGGCTGCTGGAGTACGACGCGGGCCTGTGGCGCTACCTGGCGAACAGCACCGTCGTCTCGGTGCTCACCGTGGCGCTGACGCTCGGGGTGTCGCTGCTCGGCGGCTACGCCTTCGCCCGGTTCGACTTCCCCGGCAAGAACGTGCTGTTCCTGCTCACCCTGGCCATCCTGATGGTGCCCTACGCCACGCTGCTGATCCCGCTGTACGTGCTGCTCGGCGAACTCGGCCTGCAGAACTCGTTCGTCGGGCTGAGCCTGGTGCTGGCGATGTACCAACTGCCGTTCGCCACCTTCATGATGCGGATCAGCTTCGAGGCGGTGCCGCGGGAGCTCGAGGAGTCCGCGCTGATGGACGGCTGCGGCACCTTCGGGGCGCTGCGGCGGATCCTGCTGCCGGCCGTCGTGCCCGGGCTGATCACGGTGGGGCTGTTCGCGTTCCTGGCCGCCTGGAACGACTTCATCGCCCCGCTGATCCTGATCAGCGACGGCGACAAGGCCCCGCTGCCGCTGGCGGTGGCGAACCTGCGGCAGCAGAGCATGGGCGCCGTCGACTACGGGGTCACGGAGGCCGGGGTGGTGGTGCTCGCGCTGCCCTGCCTGGTGCTTTTCCTGCTGCTGCAACGCCACTACCTGCGGGGGTTCATGTCCGGGGCGTTGAAGGGATGACCGACGTGAGGACCGTGACCGTGAGTTCGCCTGTGCTGCCCACCGCGGGCCGGCTGCGCCCGCTGTCGCTCGCCGACGTGCGGATCACCGGCGGCTTCTGGGGCCGCGGGCAGGACGTCAACGCGCGGGCGTCGCTCGGGCACTGCCTGCGGTGGCTGGGGCGGGAGGGCTGGCTGGACAACTTCCGGGCGGCGGTCGAGGGCCGGATCGCCGGGGACCGGCGCGGCCGTGAGTTCGCCGACTCCGAGGCGTACAAGCTGCTGGAGGCCGCCGCCTGGGAGCGGGCCAGGCCGGGCGGCGTCCCGCCGGCGGACGCCGCCGGGGTGGCGGCGCTGGTGGCGGCCGCCCAGGAGCCGGACGGCTATCTGGGCACGGCCTTCGGCCGGGCGGGACAGGCCGCGCGCTACAGCGACCTGGAGTGGGGGCACGAGCTGTACTGCGCCGGCCACCTGATCCAGGCGGGGGTGGCCCAGGCCAGGTCGGGCGGCGGGCCGCTGGTCGAGGTCGCCCGCCGGCTGGCCGACCACGTCTGCGACACGTTCGGCGCGGACGCTCCTGGCCCCGGCCTGTGCGGCCATCCGGAGATCGAGCCGGCCCTGGTGGAGCTGGCCAGGCAGACCGGCGAGCAGCGCTATCTGGACCAGGCGGCGCTGTTCCTCGACCGGCGCGGCCACGGCGCCCTGCGCCGTGCCGAGTTCGGCGCCGGCTACTTCCAGGACGACGTGCCGGTCCGGGCGGCCACGGTGTTCCGCGGCCACGCGGTGCGCGCGCTCTACCTGGCGGCCGGCGCGGTGGACGTGGCGGTGGAGACCGGCGACGACGAGCTGCTCGCGGCGGTCGTCCGCCAGTGGGAGGCGACGGTGGCGCGCCGCACCTATCTCACCGGCGGGATGGGCTCGCGGCACCTGGACGAGTCGTTCGGCGAGGACTTCCAGCTGCCGCCCGACCGCGGCTACTGCGAGACCTGTGCCGGCGTGGCCTCCGTGATGCTGGCCTGGCGGCTGCTGCTCGCCACCGGGCAGCCGCGCTTCGCCGATCTAGCCGAGCGCACCCTGTTCAACGTCGTCGCGGCCTCGCCGGCCGAGGACGGCCGGTCGTTCTTCTACACCAACACCCTGCACCAGCGGAGCCGTTCGGCGGCCCCCGACCCGGAGGCGGCCAGTCCGCGGGCCGTCTCGGGGCTGCGCGCGCCGTGGTTCGCGGTCTCCTGCTGCCCGACCAACGTGGCCAGGCTGCTGGCCAGCCTCGGCGGCTATCTGGCGACCACCGACGGGACGGGGGTGCAGCTGCACCAGTACGCGGACGCCGAGCTGACCGCCGAACTCCCCGACGGCCGCCGGCTCTGCCTGCGGGTCGCCACCGGCTACCCGGCCGACGGCACGGTGTCGGTCCTGGTCACCGAGGCGCCCGGCGGCCCGCTCACCCTCACCCTCCGGGTGCCCGGGTGGGCCGGCGCGGGGGCGGTGCTCACCGAACCCGACGGCGTGAGCCGGCCGGTGGCCCCCGGGGTCGCCGCCGTCACCCGGGACTTCCGCCCCGGGGACGAGGTGCGGCTCGCGCTGCCCATGGCGCCCCGCTGGGTGGCGCCCGATCCGAGGATCGACGCGGTGCGCGGCACGCTGGCCGTGGAACGGGGCCCGCTGGTGCTGTGCGCCGAGTCGGTCGACCTGCCGGCGGGCCACGAGGTCGACGCGCTGCGCGTCGATCCCCGGGTCCCGCCGGCCGACGAGAACGGCCGGGTCGTGGTCCGGGCCGAACTGGCCGGCGCCGCGGACCTGACCTGGCCCTATCCCCCGCACCAGGGGCCCGACGCACCACGGGCCCCCGCCGGGGACGGCTTCCTGGCCGTCCTCGTGCCCTACCACTCCTGGGCCAACCGAGGCCCCTCCACCATGCGGGTCTGGCTGCCGGCCGGGGACCCCGACCGAGGAGGTACGCGATGCGTTTCCGGCACCGAAGAGGGCACCGCAGAGGGCACCGCAGAGGGCGACGCGGCGCGGTCCTGACCGCCGCCCTCGTCATGGCGTTGACGCTGAATCCGGCCGGCGTCCCGCCGGCCGCCGCGGACAACGACGCGATCGGCTACCCGGAGTTCGGCGGCTCGGCCGAGCCGGTGCCCGAGCTGTCCGAGGGGTTCGCCGTCACCGGCACCCTCCAGGCGCAGTACGAGGCGGACCTGGCCGCCGGCGACGGCACCAGCTTCTGGATGGACCGGATGCTGGCCAGGCGCGGCGCCGATCCGGCGGGCGACTGGCTGTTCACCCGGGGCCGTGCCGTCTTCATGAAGGAACACGACCCGTCGCGGCTCGGGTTCGGGGGGAGCGTCGCCTACTGGGAGAGCATCGACAACCGCGCCGCCTACACGATCACCCTGAACGCCGGCGGTCAGGACGTCCGGCTCGCCGAGGACGTCGGCCAGCGGGTCCAGACGCCCAGTTACTGGCGGAGCGAGTTCACCGGCGGTGGACTGCGGGTGGTGCAGACGAAGTTCATCACCGAGGCCAACGTGGTGGTGACCAACCTCCAGGTGACCAACACCGGTTCGGCCGCCAGGCAGGTCGGGGTGCGGGCCGTCTCGCCCTACGCCACCACGGCCGAGGGCGCGGAGCTGACCGGCACCGTGCCGGCCCGCAACAACCTCACCACGCTCTATCCGCGGCTGTCGGGCGACGGCCTGTCCCCGGGCGGCGGGGCGCTGACCGGCACGCTGAACCTGCCGGCCGGCGGCTCGGCCACCACGAAGGTGCAACTGGGCTTCGTCACCGACGAGATCGCCGACTCTCGGACCGGGTACGAGGCGGTCGGCGACGCCTCGCCGGCGGCCGCGTTCGCCGAGCACGTGCGGCACTACAACCGCTGGTGGGTGGAGAACCTGCCGTACATCGACATCCCGGACGACAACATCGAGAAGACGCTGTACTACCGCTGGTGGCTGCTGCGTTACAACTACCTCGACGCCGACATCCCGGGCAGCGACTACCAGTTCCCCACCTCGATGGAGGGGGTGCTGGGCTACAACAACGCCATCGTGCTGACGATCGGCATGTTCGTCGACGATCTCAAGTACCTGCGGGATCCGGCCTACTCGTACGGGCCCTGGGTGTCGGCCGGCGAGGTGTCGCGCAACGACCGCTACACCGACAACCCGGGTGACCCGGAGAACTGGTCGAACAGTTACACCCAGTACCTCTCGGAGTCTGCCTGGGACTCCTACCAGGTGCACGGCGGGCCCGAGGGCGTGGTGCGGAACCTCGCCCAGTACGCGGCGGCCGACGTGCGCGGCCAGCTCGACGCCTACGACACGGACGGCAACGGCCTGATCGAGTACGACTGGGGCGCGATGACCGGCAACGACGCCGACGCGGTGTCGTTCGACTGGCGTGCGGGCAACCTGGACCGCGCCGAGTCCGCCTATGTCTACAGCAACGCGCTGGCCGCCGCCGACGCCTACGCGCAGCTCGGCGAGGACGCGGCGGAGGACGAGATGCGGGCGGTCGCCGAGCGGGTGCGGGACGGCGTGCTCGAGTACCTGTGGAACGACGAGGAGCGCCTGATCCAGCACCGGCACGTCGCCTCCGGCGACCTGGTGCCGTGGAAGGAGATCAACAACTACTACCCGTACTCGGTCGGCCTGATGCCGACGCCCGACGAGGACCCGCGGTACCTGGAGGCGCTGCGGCTGTGGGAGGACGCCGACGAGTACCCCGTCTTCCCGTTCTTCACGGCCAACCAGGCCGACAAGCGGGAGGCCGCCCAGCAGGGCCACCCGGGCAGCAACAACTTCTCCGTCATCAACTCCACGGTGACGTTCCGCTTCCTGGCCTCGGTGCTGCGCAACTACCCGAGCGAGTACATCGACGAGGACTGGTACGCCAGGCTGCTCTCCTGGAACGCCTGGGCGCACTACATCGACGGCGACAACAACTGGCCCGACCAGAACGAGTTCTGGGCCGACGGCAGCGCCGACCCGCAGGACATCGGCTACCGCTCGTGGATCCACCACACCATCCTCGGCACCACCAACTGGACGGTGATCGAGGACGCGATGGGGTTCCAGCCGCGCTCCGACGACCTGATCGAGCTGTGGCCGATCGACATCGACTGGCCGTCGTTCGCGGTCACCGACATCAACTACCGCGGCACGGACCTGGCCGTGGTGTGGGACGAGCCGGGTGACGGCGACCGCCCGTACGGCACCGCGGTGCCCGAGGGCTACTCCGTCTTCCTCGACGGCGAACGCGCCTTCACCGTGGACTCGTTGACCCACCTGGTGTACGACCCGGAGACCGGCGAGGTGACGTTCCCCGAGGGCGGCGGCGAGGTGATCGCCGCCACCACCGCCACGCTCGCCGCCCCCGGCGAGGTGGTCTTCGACGCGGACGACCGGGTCACCGACGTGTTCGCCAAGGCCGGGCGGGACGTGACCGTCTCCGAGGAGGCCCCCAACCTGGCGGAGGGCGCCACGGTCAGCGCCTCGCACCAGGCGTCTGGCCGGCCGGCCTCGGCGGCCGTGGACGGCTTCACCATCAACGAGCCGTTCTGGGGCGCCGCCGGCTCCGGCGACCCGGAGGACTGGCTGGCGTTGGACTTCGGCGAGCCGGTCGACGTCGACACGGTGCGGCTCCACTTCGCCAGCGACAAACGCGCCGGCGGCTACGCGGAACCCGCGATGTACACCGTCCAGTACCGGGACGGCGGTCAGTGGCGGGACGTGGCGTCGGCGGTGCGCGCCCCGAGGGTGCCGCGCGCCAACCTCAACGAGGTGCGCTTCGACGAGGTGACGACCACCGGGCTCCGGGTGCTCATGACGCACCGGCCAGGGCACAGCGGCGGGCTCAAGGAGATCCAGGCGTTCGCCACCGGGGCCGGCGGCGCGGACGTGCCCAACGAGCCGCCGGGGATCAGGGCCTGGCAGGACCCCGGGTACGCCATGGCGGGCGCGGCCCGGCTGGTCGGCGTGGTGAAGGACGACGCGCGTCCGTCCAGGAGCCTGACCACCCGCTGGGACGTGGTGTCGGCGCCGACGGACGGAGTGGCGATCTTCGAGGACCAGACGGCGGCGACGACGGTGGCGCGGTTCTCGGTGGCCGGCGCCTACCGGCTGCGGCTCACCGCCGACGACGGGGAGCGCCGGTCGACGAGCGATGTGGTGGTGACCGCGGACGGCGCGGCCGCCGGCCGGGTCAACGTGGCCCCGGCGGCGACCCCGAGCGCCTCCTACACCTCGGGCTGGGAGTCCCTCGCGGCGGTGAACGACGGCCGGGAGCCGACCTCCTCGGGTGACAGCCCGCGGTGGGGCACCTGGCCGCAGAAGGGCACCCAGTGGGTGGAGTACCGGTGGCCAGAACCGGTGCGCGTCGACGGCTCCGACATGTACTTCTTCCGCGACGCCCAACCGGGCGCCGCGGACGGCGTCGGCGTGCCGCGGTCGTGGGTGATCGAGTGGTGGGACGGCTCGGCCTGGCGGCAGGTGAGCGAGCCGACCGGCTACGGCACGGCGGAGAACGCGTACAACGCCACCGGCTTCGAACCGGTGACCACCACCCGGCTGCGGGCCGTGCTCACCGGCCATCCCAACCTGGCGCTCGGCGTCCAGGAGTGGAAGGTGTACGCCCAGGCGCCCGAGGAGATCCGCCCCGTGCACGTGCCGACCTCCCCGGGCGTGGTGCCCGAACTGCCCGAGCGGGTCACGCTGGTGTACCCGGACGGCACCACCGCGGGGGCCGCCGTCCAGTGGCAGGCGCTCACCGAGGAGCAGGTCTCCCAGGGCGGCACCAGCGTGCGGGTGGCCGGCCTGACGGAGTCGCCGCCGCTGACCGTCTCGGCCACCGTCTGGGTGCGGGTCACCGGGGCGGTGGAGATCACCAGCGTCGCCGAGGAGCGGCTGCGCACCCTGGCCGGGGTGGCGCCAGAACTGCCGGAGACGGTGACCGCGACCTACAACGACGGCTCCCGGGACAGCGCCGTGCCGGTCGACTGGGACGCGATCCCGCCCGACCGCTACGCCCGCCCCGGCACCTTCACGGTCGCCGGCGCGGTGGCCGGCACCGGCATCGAGGCGACCGCCACCGTGACGGTGCTCGCCGGCACCTGACAACACTGGCACCTGACGCGCCACCGCCACCCCGCCGCGGGCGATTACGGCCCCCGGCGGGGTGGTACGGCAAGGAGCCTGTGCACCAGACGTGACCACCCGCCGGAATTCTTGAAATCCTGCGGAGGTCGCACATCAAAAAACCCCATCCTCCATGACAGCTGAATTTACGGCGAATTCACCGGGCCGGTTCGACAACGTCGATCGATTCCGCTTAGGCTGCCAACTCCGCAGGTCACAGGAGTGCCATTCCCTCCTGCATCGACAGTGCGCGGAGTTTTGCACCAGCACTTCACAAGCCCCTGGAGAAATTCGCCATGCCGGAAACCGAGGGAAATTGGAGCAGTCGGCTCACCGCGCTGCCGGACTCGGCGTGGCACGAGGCGCTGCTCGCGCTGATCGCCGGACAGGTGACGACGGCGACGGGCCTGGCGGACTCCTCGACGATCGACCCGGCAACGCCCTGGCGCCGGCTCGGCGTCTACCGCGAGGTGGCCGGGCGGCTGCGGGACGGCCTCGCCGAGGCCACCGGGCTCGACCTGCCCGCCACGCTCTTCTTCGACCACCCGAGTCCGCTGGCGGTCGCCGAGTACCTGCGGTCGCGGCTGCTCGGCACCCCGGCCCAGGCCGGTGCGGAGCCGGCCGGCGGCGGCCCCGCCGCGCCGCCCGTCGCGACCCAGGAGCCGATCGCCGTCGTGGGCGCCGCGTGCCGGCTGCCGGGCGGCGCGGACTCACCCGAGGCGCTGTGGCGGCTCGTCGACGAGGGCCGGGACGCCATCGCGGGACTGCCCGAGGACCGCGGCTGGGACCTGGAGGCGCTCTACGACCCGGACCCCGAGCGGCACGGCACGGCCTACACCCGGCACGGCGGATTCCTGCCCGGCATCGACCAGTTCGACCCGGCCTTCTTCGGGATCAGCCCACGGGAGGCCCGGGCCCTCGACCCGCAGCAGCGGCTGTTGCTCGAGATCTCCTGGGAGGCCGTGGAGCGCGCCGGGATCGACCCGCACGCGCTGCGCGGCTCCCGCACCGGCGTGTTCGCCGGCGTCTCGCTCCAGGACTACGGCCCCGCCTGGCACGAGGCGCCCGCCGAGGCGCAAGGCCAGATGCTCACCGGCAACGCCCTGGGCGTGATGGCGGGTCGCGTCGCCTACACCTTCGGCTTCGAGGGCCCGGCACTCACCGTCGACACCCAGTGCTCGTCGTCGCTGGTCGCCGTGCACCTGGCCGGCCAGGCCCTGCGCACGGGCGAGGCCGATCTGGCGCTGGCCGGCGGCGTCACGCTGATGGCCACGCCCGGCATGCTGCTGGAGTTCAGCAGGAAGCGCGGCCTCGCCCCGGACGGCCGCTGCAAAGCGTTCGCCGCCGACGCCGACGGCACCGGCTGGGCCGAGGGCGCCGCGGTGCTGCTCCTCGAACGGCTCTCCGACGCCCAGCGCAACGGCCACCGGGTGCTCGGCCTGGTGCGCGGCACCGCCATCAACCAGGACGGCGCGAGCAACGGCCTCACCGCCCCCAACGGCCCTTCCCAGCAGCGGCTGATCCGGCAGACCCTGGCCAACGCCGGACTCCGGCCGGCCGACGTCGACGCGGTGGAGGCGCACGGCACCGGCACGGCGCTCGGCGATCCCATCGAGGCCCAGGCCCTGCTCGCCACCTACGGGCAGGACCGGCCGGCGGGGCGGCCGCTCCACCTCGGCTCGCTCAAGTCCAACATCGGCCATCCGCAGGCCGCCGCCGGCGTCGCCGGGGTCATCAAGATGGTGGAGGCGATGCGCCACGGCGTGCTGCCGAGGACGCTGCACGTCACCGAGCCCTCGCCGCACGTCGACTGGTCGGCCGGCCAGGTGCGGCTGCTCACGGAGCCGGTGCCCTGGAAGCGTTCGGGGCGCCCACGCCGAGCCGCCGTCTCCGCCTTCGGGGTCAGCGGCACCAACGCCCACGTGGTCATCGAGGAGGCGCCGGACGCGGAGCCGGTCGAGGCGACCGCCGTCCCCGTGGTGCTCTCGGGGCGCACCGGGAACGCGCTGCGCGCCCAGGCCGAACGCGTCGGGGCCCACCTCGCGGAACGCCCTGAACTGACGCCCCTCGACGTCGGGTTCACGCTTGCCGGGCGCTCCAGGTTCGAGCACCGCGCGGTCGCCGTCGCCGCCGACCGGGAGCAACTGGCCGGCGCGCTCACCGCGTTGGCCGCCGACCGCCCGGCGCCCGGACTGGTCAGCGGCTCGGTGCGCCCCGCGCTGCGGCACGGCGGGCCGCGGGGCAAGCTGGCCGTGCTGTTCACCGGCCAGGGCAGCCAGCGGCCCGGCATGGGCCGCGAACTGCGGGCCGTCTACCCGGTGTTCGCCCGCGCCCTCGACGAGGTCTGCGCCCGGATGGATCCGTTGCTCGAACGGCCGCTGCGGGACGTCATGTTCGCCGAGGAGGGCTCCCAGGACGCGGCGCTGCTGCACCACACGGCCTACACCCAGCCCGCGCTCTTCGCCTACGAGACGGCGCTGTTCCGGCTCGCCGAGTCCTGGGGGCTCGCCCCCGACCTGCTGGCCGGCCACTCCGTCGGCGAGTTGACCGCCGCCCATGTGGCCGGCGTCTGGTCGCTCGACGACGCCTGCCGGCTCGTGGCCGCCCGCGGCCGGTTGATGCAGTCGTGCCGGGCCGGCGGCGCGATGGTCGCGATCCGGGCCGGCGCCGAGGAGGTCGGCGAGTCGCTGGCCGGCACCGAGGGGCGGGTCACGGTCGCCACCGTGAACGGCCCGCTGGCGACCGTGATCGCGGGCGACGCCGACGAGGTGGAGCGGATCGCCGCCGAGTGGGCGGCGGCCGGCCACCGGACCCGGCGGCTCGAGGTCAGCCACGCCTTCCACTCGCCGCACATGGACGGCATGCTCGACGCCTTCCACGACGTCGCACGGCACGTCACCTACCACCCCCCGGCCCTGGCCGTCGTCTCCACCCTCACCGGCGAGCCGGCGAGCGAGCGCGAGCTGTGCGCGCCCGAGTACTGGGTGCGCCAGGTGCGGGAGCCGGTCAGGTTCCTCGACGCGGTGCGCCGACTGCACCGGGAAGGCACCGGCGCCTACCTCGAACTCGGCCCCGACGCCGTGCTCAGCGCCCTCACCCCCGGCTGCCTGCCGCAGGAGCCCGAGGGGGCCGAGCCCGTGATCGCCGTGGCGACGGCCAGAGCCGGCCGCCCCGAGGCCGTCACGCTGGTCACCGCGCTGGCCGAACTCCATGTGCACGGCGTCCCGCTCGACCTCCGCGCCCCCTACCAGGGCTCCGGTGCCACCCACGCCGAGCTGCCCACCTACGCCTTCCAGCGCGGGCGTTACTGGCTGGACCGCCCCGCCACCACGCCCCCCACCACGCCCCCCGCCGCGCCCCAGGCGCGCGGGCGGCGCCGCCAGGCCGACCCGGCGTCCTGGCGCCACCGCGTCGAGTGGCGTCCGGCGAACCCGGTCGCGCCGCCGGCCGCCGACGCGCTCGCCGGCGTCTGGCCGCTGCTCACCCCGCCGGCCGGGGTGGACGACGAGCTCGTCAACCGGCTGTCCTGGGTGGTCGAACGCCTCGGCGGGCAGGTCGTCAGACTGCCGCTGGCCGCCGAGGACGCGGACCGCGCCCGGGTGGCCGAGGCGCTGGAGAAGGGGGTGATCGCCGAGGGCGGCGCCGTCGGCGGGGTGCTCTCGCTGCTCGCCCTCGACCCCGCACCGCACCCCGTCCACCCGGCGCTCCCGCAGGGCGCGGCCCTCACCTGCGCGCTCTCCCAGGCGCTGGCCGACCTGCGGATCGCCGCCCCGCTGTGGTGCGTCACCCGCGGCGCGGTCCGGGTGACGCACCACAGCGGGGCGGAGCCGGGACCCGACCCGCGCCAGGCCCTGCTGTGGGGGCTCGGGCGGACGCTGGCGCTGGAGCGTCCTGACGGCTGGGGCGGTCTGCTCGACATGCCGGCCGAGTTGGACGACGAGTCCCTCGGCTGGCTGGGCGCCGCCCTCGCCGGCCAGGACGGCGAGGACCAGCTCGCGGTCAGGCCCACCGGGCTGCTGGTGCCCCGGCTGGTGCCGGCCGACCCGGCGCGGGCCCCGGCCGAGCCGTGGCGGCCGCACGGCACGGTGCTGATCACCGGCGGCACCGGCGCCCTCGGCGCGGACGCCGCCCGCTGGCTGGCCGCCAACGGCGCCAGCCGGCTGTTGCTCACCAGCCGGCGCGGCGTGGACTCGCCGGGCGCCCAGGAACTGCTCGGGGAGCTTGGGGCGCTCGGCGCCCAGGTCACCATCGTGGCCTGCGACGTGTCGGAGCGGGACCAGCTGGCCAGGCTGCTCGACTCGCTGCCTGGCGACCAGCCGCTGTCCACCGTGGTGCACGCGGCCGGCGTCGGCGGCCGGCTCGCCCCACTGACGGAGCTGTCGCTCGACGAGTTCGCCGCCACCCTGGCCGGCAAGGTCGCCGGCGCCGTCCACCTGGACGAGCTGCTTGCCGAACGCGACGTCCCGCTCGACGCCTTCGTGCTCTACTCCTCCATCTCCGGCGTGTGGGGCAGCGCGGGCCAGCCGGCGTACGGCGCGGGCAACGCCTTCCTCGACGCGCTCGCCGAGCGGCGCCGGGCCCACGGCCTCGCCGCCACCTCGGTCTCGTTCGGGCCGTGGGGCGAGGCCGGCATGGGCGCCGAGCCCGAGCTGCGCGACTTCCTGCGGGACCGGGGTCTGCCGCCGCTCGACCCGGCGGCGGCCGGCGCCCTGCTGTGGGAGTCGGTGGCCGCCGGCGAGACCGGGACCACCGTCGCCGACGTGGACTGGGAACGCTTCCTGCCGCTGTTCACGGCGGCCCGCCCCGGCCGCTTCTTCGCCGAACTGCGGGCGGCCGCCGAGCCTGCGGAGGGCACGGCGGACGGGCCGGCGGACGCCGACCGGCCGTCGACCCGCGACCGGCTGGCGGAGCTCGCGGCCCTGCCCGAGGCGGAGCGCGACCGCCGGCTCCTCGACCTGGTGCGGGGCGAGGCCGCCGTGATCCTGGGGCACGCCACGCCGGACGAGGTGGACGCGGACCGCCGCTTCCTGGAGCTCGGCTTCGACTCGCTGGCCTCCGTCGAGCTGCGCCGGCGCCTGATGGCCTCGACCGGCCTGACGCTGGCCACCCCGGTGGTGTTCGAGCACCCGACCGCGACCGACCTCGCCCGGCACCTCGGCGAGCTAACCCTGCGCGCGGGGCGGGCGCCGGGCGGTGAGGCGCCCGCTGCCAGGCCCTCGTTCGGGGTCCGCGACCTGTACCGGCAGGCCTGCGAGATGGGCAAGTTCGCCGAGGGCGTCGGCCTGTTGCGGGCCGCCGCCAAGCTGCGGCCGGTCTTCCAGCGGCCCGAGGAGCTCGGCCGGCCGGTGGCGCCGGTGCGGCTCGCCACCGGCCCCGCAGGACCCGCGCTGATCTGCCTGCCCTCCATGGTCGCCCCCTCGGGACCGCACAACTTCGCCCGCCTCGCGCTGCATCTGCACGGTCTCCGCGACGTCCAGGCGCTGCCGCACCCGGGCTTCGGCGACGACGAGCTGCTGCCGGCGACCAGCGAGCTGGTGATCGACCTGCACGCCGACGCGATCCTCCGCGCCTACCCGGACGCCCCGGTGGCGCTGGCCGGCTACTCCTCCGGCGGCTGGCTGGCCCACGCCGTCGCCGCCCGCCTGGAGGCGCGCGGCGGCGCGCCGAGCGCCGTGGTGCTGCTCGACACCTGGTTCCCCAAGGACCGGATACCCGAGGAGCAGATCGAGGGTCAGCTCCGCGGCATCGCCGTCAACGACCAGGCGTACGCGCTGATGACGGAGGCCCAGGTCACCGCCCAGGGTGCCTACCTCGACCTCTTCGACGGCTGGCAGCCGGAGCCGGTGCGGGCGCCGGTGGTGCTGGTGCGGGCCGGCGAGCGGATGCCGCAGGCGTCGACCGACGAGGCGGCGGGACAGGGGCAGTGGACCACGGCGTGGGAGGTCGAGCACGACACGATCGAGGCGGTCGGCAACCACCAGACGATGATGAACGAGCACGCCGAGTCGACGGCCAGGGCGCTGCACGAGTGGTTGGGGGCGCTGACGGGCGCCTGACCGCCACGGCTGGACAGCCCTCATACATACATACATGCTTGCATGTATGTATGAGGAGAACTGCCGAGGAGGCGGCGGCCACCCGCGCCGCGCTGTTGGACGCGGCGCTCACGGTCGTCGCCCGCCAGGGCTACGCCGCGACCCGGCTCGAGGACGTCGTCGCCCAGGCGCGCGTCACCCGGGGCGCGCTCTACCACCACTTCCGCGGCAAGGCCGACCTGTTCGCGGCGGCGCTCGCGGCCCGCTGGGGCGAGTTGGCCGGCGAGGTCTTCGGCGCGCTGGACGGCGACCGGCCGCCGCTTTCCCGCCTGGAGCGCTTCGTCGCCGGCTACGCGCGGCGCGTCCAGCAGGACCCGCGGTTCCGGGAGCTGCTCGAGGTCGTCGTGCTCCGCACCGAGGCGCTCCCGGAGCTCGCCGAGGGCATCGCCGAGAAGCGGCACGCCGTCGACGGCTGGCGGCAGGCCCTCGGCCCGGTGCTCGCCGAGGCCGAGGCCGCCGGCCAGCTACGCGCCGGGCTCGACGCCGGGTCGGCGGCGGCCGACGTGCTGGTGCTGCTGCACGGCGTCACCGTCGTCACGACGCTCGACGCCGGCCCCGTGGACCCCGACCGGCTGGCCCGCACGCTGGTGCGCGGCCTCGCCCGATGATCGACCGACCACCCACCGGAGAACCCGGCATGACCACCGAAGAGCCGCACCCCGACGCCCACGCCGACGCCGACGGGGCGTCCGCCGGGTATCTGCCCGACTCGGACGTCGAGACGCGGGCCGTCGTCGACGGCTTCCTGACCCTGCCCCCCGGCTGCTGCGCGAGCGCGGCCTCGACGAGGAGGCCACCCGCCGGCTCCTCGACGCCATCCGGCGGCGCCAGGCCCAGTTGGAGGAGGAGTCGAGCGCCTGGCGGGTGGACGAGCAGGCCCGCCACCAGCTGCGCGTGACCTCCCTGGTCGTCGCCGGGGCCCGGGTGCTCGCGACCGTGCCGCCCAAGGACGCCGTGGTCGCCGTGCTGGCCACCGCCTGCCACGAGCCGCTGCGCGAGGAGGTACTCGCCGGCACGAGGGCCGCCCTCGACCACTCCCCCGACCCCTTCCGCGTCATGGTGGAGATCTCCAAGTCCAGGGAGCGGCACTTCTTCGGGGCCGGCTTCACCTTCGAGCGCGCCAGGGACGACGAGGACGCCTACCACCTCGACGTGCACCGGTGCCTCCACCACGACCACCTGGCCGCGCTCGGGGCCACCGATCGGGCGGTTGGCTGGCGGGCGGCTGCCGGTCAGGCCGGGTCCCGGTGCGGTTGGACGATCGCCAACGCGTCGATGGCGTGCGCCAGTTCGGCCGTCATGTCGACCCGCGGGTCGATCAGCCACTGGAGTTGGAGCCCGTCGGAGAAGGCGATGAGGTTCACGGCGGCACGGGCGCTGTCGAGTTCCGGCGGGTAGCGGCCGTCCGCCTTGCGGCGTTCGATGTCGTCGATCAGGACGCCCCTGACCCGCTCGAAGCGCCGCAGGAAGAACTCCCTCGACGGGTGGCCCCCGGCCGCGGCCTCCGCCGCGAACGCCGTGTAGAGGTGGACGAGCCCCGGAACTCCCGTGTTGTGTCGCACCAGTTCCGGCCAGAGGGTGAGGATGCCCTCGTCGGACCCGACCGCGGCGACGCCGGCCTCCCAGGCGCGCCGGTCCCACGCCGTGACGACGGCCTCCAACAGGCGCTCGCGGGAGGGGAAGTAGTGCAGGATGTGCGCCGGCTGTAGCCCCAGCTCACGCGCGATCGCGCGCAACGAGGCGTTGCGGTAGCCGCGTTCGGCCAGGGTCCGCAGCGCCGTGGCGATGATCTGTTCCCGCCTGGCCACGCCCTTGGCGTACGCCCCCCGGCCCGTCATGCCCCCATCGTAGGCACGCCCACGGGAGTTGGCGCACGACCCTTGCCAGCCAAATCTGACCATCGGTAAATTTTGAGCCGTCAACTTTTGCCGACCCCCGGCAAAAGCCCCCCTCTCCCAACGGTGAAAGAGGTGGACGAGAGTGGTAGTCCATGGCGGAAGACGCCCGTGGGTGTGGCTGCTGGCGCTGCTCCTGCCGCTGGTGGCCCTGGCCCCGGCGACGGCGACGGCACACGAGGGGCACGGCGGCGGGCCGGACCGGCCACCCACCGTGCCGAGCGACGACCGGTTCCAGCGGGTGCTCATCGAGGGCAACGACCTGACCCAGCCGATGCGCGTCAGCGTCGCCCCCGACGGCCGGGTGATCTACATCGAGCGCGACGGCCGGGTGAAGGTGTGGGACCCGGAGACGGGGGCCTCGGTGGTGGCCGGCACCGTCCCGGTCCGGGTCACCGGTGAACTGGGCCTGGTCGGGCTGGCCCTGGCCCCGGACTTCGACCGCACCGGGCACCTCTACCTGCACTTCTCCCGACCGGACTGGGACACCTCCTTCACCTCCCGGGTGTCCCGCTTCACGCTGACCGACGAGAACACGCTCGACCCGGCGACCGAGCGGCTGATCATCGACGTCCCGCACCCGGACGGCGTCCGGGGCGGTCACAGCGCGGGCGATCTCCTCATGACCGACGACGGGCAGCTGTTCATCGCCACCGGTGACAACACCAACTGCTGCGCCTCACAGGGCTTCGCCCCCACCGACGAGCGGCCGGGCCACGCCGACGGCGACGCCCAGCGGACCTCGGCCAACACCAACGACCTCAACGGCAAGATCCTCCGCATCGTGCCGAAGCGGAACGGCGGCTACCGCGTTCCCCAGGGGAACCTCTTCCCCGAGCGCCTCGACCGGCACGACAGGACCAGGCCCGAGATCTACGCCATGGGCTTCCGCAACCCGTTCACCCTCGGCGACTACGACGAGGAGACCGGCGCCCTCTGGATGGCCGACTACGGCCCCGACGCCATCCTTCCCGATCCGGAGCGCGGCCCCGCCGGGCACGTCAGGACGCTGCTGATCAACGGTCCTGGCAACTACGGCTGGCCGTACTGCACGATGGACAACCAGCCCTACAACGACTGGGACTACGAGGAGAACCGGCCGGGCGACTGGTTCGACTGCGAGCGCCCGGTCAACGACTCGCCCCACAACACGGGGCTGGTGAACCTGCCGCCGATCGAGCCAGCCACCATCTACTACACCTACGACCGGCAGGAGTACTTCCCCGAGCTGTACGGCGGCGGCGCGATGGCCGGGCCGATGTACCGCTACGACGAGGCGGCCGACGACTCGCCCACCAGGTTCCCCGAGTGGTTCGACGGGCGGCGCTTCCTCTACGACTGGACCACCGACTGGATCCAGACCACCCGGTTCGACCGGCGGCTGACCACCCCGCGCGACATGCGGGAGTTCCTGCCGGGGATGGACTTCGTCAAGCCGATGGACATGGAGTTCGGGCCGGACGGCTCGCTCTACGTGCTCGAGTACGGCAACGGCTGGGGATCGAGCAACGACGACGCCGGCCTGTACCGGATCGACTACGTCGAGGGCAACAGGACCCCGCTCGCCGTGGCGACCGCCAGCGCCGACTCGGGGACGCTGCCGCTCACCGTGGAGTTCGACGCCTCGGGTTCGAGCGACCCCGAAGGCGACGCCCTCGAGTACGCCTGGGACCTCGACGGCGACGGCACCACGGACGCCACGGGACCCACCGCGTCCCACACCTACACCACGGCCGGCGAGTTCCGGCCCGCGCTGACCGTCACCGACGCCGGCGGCCTCTCCACCACCACCCACCTCACCGTGACCGCCGGCAACGCCCGCCCCACGCTGACCATCGGGTCGCCGGCGGACGGCACCTTCTCCGACTTCGGCGAGGACATCCCCTTCACCGTCCGCGCCGAGGACCCGGACGGCGGCCCCGTCGACTGCACCGCGATCAGGGTGACCTACCAGCTCGGCCACAACCAGCACGGCCACCCGATGAGCGAGGCCACCCCAGGGCCCGACTGCCGCGGCGTCCTGAGCCCGGGCCGGGACGCCGAACACGGTCCCGGCGCCTACGTCTTCCACATCGTCCAGGCCACCTACACCGACGCCGGCGGGCCGGGCCGAGCGCCGCCGCTCACCGCCGAGGCCGACGCGGTGCTGCACCCGCCGACGTACAGCGCCAACACCTACCCGGCGGGCGAGGGCGTCGGGCTCTACAAGGGACAGCTGTTCGTCCCGGGGCCTGGCAACTGGTTCTCGTTCCCGCGGATCGACGTCCGGGACGTCGACCAGCTCACCATGGCGCTCGCCACCCGCGAGGCCGGCGTCACGCTGACCGTCCACGCCGGCTCCCCCGAGGGACCGGTGGTCGCCAGCTTCGCCGACCTCCCGGCCACCGGCTCCACCTCGCTCGACGACCGCGTCTACCGGGAGTTCACCGCACCCGTGACCGACCCGGGCGGAGTACACGACCTGTACTACGTCGCCACCTGGCCCGACGGCGCCCAACCCGAGTTGTTCGTCGGTGCCTTCACCTTCGAGACCGACCCGGGGCAGGCGGGCTGACGGTCGGCCGTCCGTGGTGCGGGGCGCGAGGCCCCGCACCACGACGGCTCACAGCACCCCGCGCGCCGCCAGGTTGCGCAGCAGGGCGCGCAGGCCGAAGGTCCAGGGGGGTGCCTGCTCGCTGGTGGTGACGGTGTTGACGAGGGCGCCGAGCCGCGGGCTGGAGATCCGCACGACGTCGCCGAGGTCGTGGGTGAAGCCGGCGCCCGTGGCGTGCCGGTCCTCGGTGGGTGCGAACAGGGTGCCGGTGAACAGCACGAAGCCGTCGGGGTGTTGGTGGTGCGCGCCGTGGGTGGCGGTGACGAGCTCCAGTACGTCGCGGCTGATCTCGCGCATCGAGCTGCGGCCGCGCAGCGTGTAGCCGTCTCGGCCCTCGACCAGCAGTTCGATGTCGAGGTCGCGGACGGCGTCCAGGTCGAAGTCCTGGTCGAGCAGTCGGACGAAGGGGCCGATGGCGCAGGAGGC
Organism: Streptomyces mayteni; assembly: GCF_054783955.1. Classification (NCBI taxonomy): domain Bacteria; kingdom Bacillati; phylum Actinomycetota; class Actinomycetes; order Kitasatosporales; family Streptomycetaceae; genus Streptomyces; species Streptomyces mayteni. The sequence continues at coordinate 60,345 of NZ_BAAGPR010000009.1, forward strand.
GTTGTTGTCCTTGGCGCGGGGCAGCAGCAGGGCGCTGCGGCCCTCGACGTCCCTGAGGTTCACGTCGTTGCCGAGGGTGGCGCCCCGCACCCGGCCGCGCGAGTCCACGACGAGCACGGCCTCCGGTTCCGGGTTGTTCCAGCCGGAGGCGGCGAGCACCCCGATGTCGGCGCAGGTGCCGACGGCGGAGAGCACCGGGGCCTTGGTGAACACCTCGGGGTCGGGGCCGATGCCGACCTCCAGGTACTGCGACCAGAGCCCCTCGCCGACGAGGAGTTCCTTCGCCCTGGCGGCCTCCGCCGACCCCGGGCGTATCCGGTCGACGGCGCCGCCCACGGCCGCCACCACGCGTTCCCTGACGGCGGCGGCCCTGGCCGGGTCGCCGCCCGCGCGTTCCTCGATGACGCGTTCGAGCAGGCTGTTGGCGAAGGTGACGCCGGCGGCCTTGATCACCTGGAGGTCGACGGGGGCGAGCAGGTGCGGGACGTCCCGGCGGCCGGCGGCGGTCGCGGCGAGCAGCTCGGCGAGGGGCCAGGCGCGTCCGCCCGGGGCCCGGCGGACGATCTCGACGGCCTCCTCGGCGTTCTCGCGTTCCAGGAGGTCGGCGACGGTGGGCGCGTGGGCGGTCAGGTCGACGACGAGCCCGTCGCGGACGGCGGCCACGCAGGGGCCGCCCCACTCGGGTTCGTGGACGCGGGCGACGAGGGCGGCCTGGTCGGCGTCCTGCGGCAGGACGTCGTCGGGGGTGGGGGCCGTGGCCATGGTGCGGGGCTCTCCTTCTACGTTGACGGGCCGGTCGGGATGCGTCGGCGGTCAGTGGGAGTCGCGCGGCACGTCGTGGCCCCGGCAGCCGCGGAGGAAGCCGAAGTCGGCGCCCCGGTCGGCCTGTTCGACGTGCTCGGTGTAGAGCCAGGTGTAGCCGCCGTGGTGCCGGCGCGGGGGCGGGGTCCAGTCGGCGCGGCGCCGGTCGAGCTCGGCGTCGTCGACGTCGAGCCGCAGGGTGCGGCCCGGCACGTCGAGCACGACGGGGTCGCCGTCCCGCACCAGGGCGAGCGGGCCGCCGACGGCCGCCTCCGGGGTGACGTGCAGCACCACGGTGCCGTAGCCGGTGCCGCTCATCCGGCCGTCGCAGACCCGCACCATGTCGGTGACGCCGGCCTTGAGGAGCTTGGTGGGCAGCGGCACGTTGGAGACCTCGGGCATGCCGGGGTAGCCCTTGGGCCCGGCGTTCCTGATGACGAGCACGGTGTTCTCGTCGACGTCCAGGTCCGGGTCGTCGGCGACCGCGTGGTACTCCTCGGGCGAGTCGAAGACCCGGGCGGGGCCACGGTGGGTGAGCAGGTGCGGGGAGGCGGCGGACTGCTTGATGACGGCGCCGTCGGGGCACAGGTTGCCGCGCAGCACCGCGGTGCCGCTGCCGGCCGGCTGGAACGGGGCGTCGAGAGGGGTGATGACGTCCTGGTTCACGTTCTCGGCGTCCGCTGCGTTTTCGACGTTTTCGGCGACGGAGCGGCCGGTGACGGTGAGCCGGTCGCCGTGGAGCAGCCCGCCGCGGACGAGTTCGGCGAGGACGGCGGGCAGCCCGCCGGCGTAGCAGAAGTCCTCCATCAGGTACGTGCCGCTGGGCATCAGGTTGACCAGGGTGGGCACGGCGCGGGCGAGGGCGTCGAAGTCCTCGGGGGTGAGGTCGACGCCGACCCGGCCGGCGATGGCGGTGAGGTGGATGATGGCGTTGGTCGAGCCGCCGATGGCCGCGTTGACGCGGATCGCGTTCTCGAAGGCGTCGCGGGTGAGGATGTGCGAGGGGCGCAGCCCCTCCTCGACCATGGCGACGATCCGCCGCCCGGCGGCCCCCGCCGTCTCCATCCGGCGGGAGTCGACGGCGGGCCAGGTGGCGGATCCCGGGAGCTGCATGCCGAGGGCCTCGGCGAGGCAGGCCATGGTGGAGGCGGTGCCCATGGTCATGCAGTGGCCGTTGGAGCGGGCCATGCACCCTTCGGCGAAGAAGCACTCCTCCTGGGTCATCCGGCCGGTCTTCAGGTCCTCCTCGAACTTCCAGACGTGGGTGCCGGAGCCGACGTCCTCGCCCCGGTACTTGCCGTTGAGCATCGGGCCGCCCGTGACCATGAGGGCGGGCAGGTCGACGCTCGCGGCGCCCATGAGCATGGCGGGCGTCGTCTTGTCGCAGCCGGAGAGCAGCACCACGCCGTCGAGCGGGTTGGCGCGGATCAGCTCCTCGACCTCCATGGCCATGAGGTTGCGGTAGAGCATGGCGGTGGGGCGCATCAGCGTCTCGCCGGTGGCCATGGTGGGGAACTGGAGCGGGAAGCCGCCGGCCTGCCAGACGCCGCGCTTGACCGCCTCGGCGACGCGGGTCAGGTGGGCGTTGCACGGGGCGAGTTCGGAGGCGCTGGTGGCGATGCCGATCACCGGGCGCCCGTCGAACACCTCGGGGCCGAAGCCCTGGTTGCGCATCCAGGACCGGTACACCATGCCGCTGCGGCCGCTGGCGCCGAACCATGCCTGGCTGCGCCGGGCCGCCTGTTCGCCGTCCGTCATCTTCGAACTCTCCCGTGTGTCGTGTCGTGCGGTTCTCGGTGGGCCCGGGTCGGGATCAGAAGTGGAGGTCGATCTGCTGCCGAATGGTCAGGACGGAGAGCACGCCGAAGAGGCCCACCGCCCAGACCAGCACGACGGCCCGGAGGCCGCGCACCTTCAGCGGGTTCGGCAGCGCCTTGCGGTTGAGGTAGAGCAGCAGCCCGGAGTAGACGAACATCATCATTCCGGCGACGCAGGCGGAGACGATGAGCAACACGAGGGGCTGGTCGAGGCCGAGCGCCAGTATCGCGATGCCGATGACGACGAGTCCCCACACGAGCCAGAAGTAGAGCCGGCTCTCCGGGTAGTTCGAGTCCCGCAGGTAGGTGGACTTGAGGACGTCGGCGGCGAGCCTGCTGGTGTAGTCGACGATGCCGGCCGCGGCGCTGAACAGCGAGAAGCCGCCGATCAGCCAGAACAGCACGCCGAACCAGTTGCCCACCTGGGCCTTGAGCACCTCGCCCTCGGCCTCCACGAAGCCGACGTTGTTGGCGAGCCCCTCCGTGCCGAAGAGCGTGGAGTGGGCGAGCAGCGAGGCGAGCACGATGGTGACGATGGTCATGGCGCCGAAGGTGATGGCCTGCTCGATGTTGGCGAACCGCCACCAGCCCTTCCAGCGGGCCATGTTCTCGCCCTCGGGGACGAAGACGTAGCCGGTGGAGGTGCCGACCGCGGCGTCCTCCTTCTTGCCGGTGACCGGGCTGACCAGCCGGGGCGCGTAGTGGCCCATGCCGAAGCCCTTGTCGCGGATCCAGTTGCTCTGGCAGAGGTTCTGCCCGCCGCCGGCCCCGGCGTAGGCGAGCGCGCCCATCAGCACGGCGACGCCGAGTTCGCTGGGGAACTGCCCGATGTGGGTGACGGCGTCCGGGAGTTCGCGCCAGCTCGACGCCTTGATGGCGAGGATCACGGCGAGCACGAAGAAGCCGCCGATGAGGGCGACCTTGACGAAAAGCAGCCGTTCGAGGGCGGTGTAGACGACCGGGGCCAGCGTGAGGATGGCGCCGATGAGCAGCAGCAGGCCCACGGCGATGACGGTGGGGTCGCCGCCGAAGACGTAGGAGAGCATGGTGGCGGAGCTGGAGGTCCAGCCGGGCCAGAGGTTGGCGGCGTAGGTCAGGCCGACGAGGACCGCGCCCCAGTGCCGCCAGTAGCGGTTGAAGCCGGTGATGGCGGTCTCCCCGGTGGCGAGCGTGTAGCGCTCGATCTCCATGTTGATGAACCACTGGGTGACCACGCCGACGACCGCTCCCCAGAGGAAGACGAGCCCGGCCTGCGAGGCGATGTAGGGCCAGAGGATGAACTCGCCCGAGGACAGGCCCACTCCGGCCGCGACGATGCCGGGCCCGATGATCGGCCATATCCGGCGGGGCGGGGCGGGCAACGGCCTCACCGCGGGCGGCGGTAGGCGGCGGGTGCTCATGGGGAAGGGAGCGGCGGAGCGGTCGGGGGTGCTGACGTCGTCGTCGGCGTGGGTCATGGGGGAACGCCTCTCGGGGGCCGGTGGGGCTGGAGGTCGCGTTAACCTGAGAGCAATCATTAGATGATTCGATGAATCGCGTCCAGAGGGCGGACAAAGATCGTGATGCGCTACCGGACCATGCATCAACGGGTGGTCGACGAACTCGGCCTGCGGATCGTGGGCGGCGAGTGGGAGCCGGGGCGGGCGCTGCCGGTCGAGGACGTGCTGGCCGCCGAGATCGGCGTCAGCCGGGGCGCGCTGCGGGAGGCCGTCAAGGCGCTGGTGGCCAAGGGGATGTTGCTGGTGCGGCCGCGCACCGGAACGCGGGTGCTGCCTCCCGAGCAGTGGAACCACCTGGACCGCGACGTGCTGCGCTGGCAACAGGAGGGCGACTCGGCCGCGTTGCTGCGGGACACCGGCGAACTCCGGCGGATCGTCGAGCCCGAGGCGGCCAGGCTCGCGGCCGGCCGGGCTCGGCCGGCCGACGTGGCGGCGCTGTACGAGGCGCTGTCCGTCATGGAGACGACGGCGGCGCGCCCCGGGCGGCCCGGCTATGTCGAGGCCGACATCGCCTTCCACCGCGCCCTGCTGGACGCGAGCGGCAACCGGCTCCTCGGCTCGCTCGGCCGGGCGATCGACATCGCGCTGGAGCACAGCTTCGCCGTGAGCACCAGGACGCCGGGGGCCGTCGCCTCCGCGCTGCCGGCCCACCGCGCCGTGGTGGCGGCCGTCGAGGCGGGCGATCCGGCGGCGGCCGCGGCGGCGGTGCTTGGCATCATCGAGGCCACCGAGCGGGAGATCGCCGCCTCGCCCGGGCTGCCGCCGGCCTGAACGGGCGTTCGGTGCCACACCTTTCGGGGTGACATCGGCTCGGGTCCGGCCGGAACCGGGGTAGGAAGCGGCCGACCGACCCGAGACGACGCCGAGCCCCCGGGAGGCCGATGTCCACGCGCACCCGCCACCCACGCCGCGCGCTGGCGCCGCGCACCCGGCGCCCACGCCCCGCCGGTTCCGCGCTCGTGGCGGGCGCCGCCCTCCTCGCCTGGGCGCTGGTGGCCTGCCAGGCCCTGACGCCGGGCAGCGCGATCGAGGCACCGGGGCCGCGGGCCGCGCCGTCCGCGACGGCCGTGCCCGACCGGGACGTCACGCTGCGCCTGGAGTTCACCGACGCGCCGCCGATGGTCGACGCGCTGGTCGCCGCCTTCGAGGCGCGGTACCCGCGCGTCACCGTGGAGCCGCGGTACAAGACGTTCTCCGACTACGTCCGGAGCCTCGGGCTCACCATGACCTCGGACGCCGCCCCCGATCTGGCGCAGTACGCGGTCGGCATGGGCGACCTGGCCGCGGCCGGGCACGTCCTCGACCTCGCCGGCTACCGGGCGGCGTACGGCTGGGACGCTTCGGTGCCGCCGGTCAGCCTCGACCAGCTGACGGCCGGGCTCAGCAGCGGGGCCACCGGCGGGGACGCGCTGTTCGGCATGCCGGCCGGGCTGTCGATGACGGGCGTCTACGTCAACCGGGAGCTGGCGGCGCGGGCCGGGATCGAGGGGCCGCCGGCGACGCTCGGCGAGTTCGAGGAGCAGTTGGCCGCGGCGCGGGCGGCGGGCCTGACGCCGCTCGCCGTGGGCGCCCTGGACGCCGGCGGCCTGCACCTGTGGGCCGCGCTGCTGAACCAGACGGTGCGCGCGGACGACTACCGGGACTGGGTGGACGGGGTGGCCGGCGCCACCATCGAGACGCCGGGGGCGTTGGCCGCCACCGAGCGGCTGGCCGAGTGGGGGCGCCGCGGCTATCTCGACGAGGCCGCCAACGGCACCTCGCAGGTCGACTCCACCGCCCGGTTCGCCCGCGGCGACGGGGTCTTCCTGATCAACGGCAACTGGGCCGCGGGCCAGCTGGCCGGCGTCCTCGGCGAGGACCTCGGCTTCTTCCCGATGCCGGGGGCGCACGCCGCCGCCCCGACGGTGGCCTCCGGGTTCAGCTTCGCCCTCGCCGTCTCGTCCCGCACCGAACACCCGGCCGCGGCCGGGGCGTTCCTCGACTTCCTGGCCTCGCCGGAGGCGAACCTGATCATCGCGGAGCACGGTTTCCTGCCGGGCGACCCGGACGCCGTGCCGCCGCCCACCGGCGTGTTCGCCGACATCGCGGAGGGTCACCGACGTGCCGTCGCCGACGGCGGGATCACCGCCTTCCCGGACTTCGCCGCCCCGGCCATGTTGGACGCGCTGCGCTCCGGGGTGCAGAAGCTCATCGCGGACCAGGTGGCGCCGGCCGACTTCCTGGCCTCGGCGCAGGACGTGTGGCGTGCGGCGCACCCGGGATAGGCCCACGGCGGCCGGGCGGTGGCGCGGTCACCTGTACGTGCTGCCGGCGCTCGCCGTCTACCTCGCCTTCGCGGTGCTGCCCACGCTGCGGACGGCGTACCTGTCGCTGTTCGACTGGGACGGCGTGACGCTGGGCCGGTGGGTGGGGCTGGCCAACTACCGGGAGGTCGTCCTCGATCCGGTGCTGCGCCGCTCGGTGCTCAACTCGTTGGCGCTCCTGGGGTTCTTCTCCTTCCTCCCGGTCGTCCTCGGCCTGGCGGCGACGGGCCTGCTGGCCGGGCACCGGCGGCGCGGCATGGCGGGGTACCGCTTCGTGTTGCTGCTGCCGCAGGTCGTTCCGCTGGTGGCGGTCGGCGTCGCCTGGCGCTGGCTGTACGGGGAAGAGGGCCTGGTGAACCAGGCGCTGCGCGCGGTCGGCCTGGCCGGGGTGACGCGGGCGTGGCTGGGCGACTTCGACGCGGCGCTGGTCGCGGTGGGCCTGGTCGGCGCCTGGGTGCTGAGCGGGCTGTGCCTGATGCTCTTCCTGAGCGGGGTGGGGAGGATCGAGCCGAGCCTGTACGAGGCGGCTCGGCTCGACGGGGCCGGCCAGGTGCGGGAGTTCGTCTCGGTCACCCTGCCGCAGCTGCGCGGGGAGCTCGCCGTGGCGCTGACCGTGACCACGGTGGCCGCGCTGGCCGGCTTCGACCTGGTCTATGTGACGACCAACGGCGGCCCCGGCGAGCAGACGACGGTGCCGGGGCTGCTGATCTACCGGCTGGCGTTCTCCGAGGGCCGGGTGGGCCTGGCCTCGGCCCTCGGGGTGGTGCTCGGCTGCCTGGTCCTGGCGCTGGTCGCCGTCGTGAACCGGCTGGCGAGGGCGGAGCGTTGAGCCGGGTCTCGCCGGCGGAGCGGTGGTCGGGGCACGCGCTGCTGGCGGCGGGCGCGATCGTCGTCCTGGTGCCCCTGCTGAGCGTCGTCCTCGCCTCCGTGCAGCCGGCCGGCACGCCGGTGGTGGGTCTTGCCTGGCCCGAGCGGTGGAGCTGGGACAACTACCGGCAGGCGTGGTCGGTGGCCGGCTTCGCCGACCTGGTGCGCAACAGCCTGGTCATCGCGGCGGGCGTGGTCCCCGCCTCGCTCGCGCTGTCGGCGGCGGCCGGCTACGCGCTGGGCACGATGCGGCTGCCGGGCGGCGACGCGGTGGCGGGGTTCTTCGTCGCCGGCCTCACCATCCCGGTCGAGCTGGTCGTGGTGCCGCTCCACCACGACCTGCGGGGCCTCGGCCTGACGAACTCGTATCCGGCCCTGATCCTGGCGGAGATCGCGCTGTTCCTGCCGTTCGGCGTCTTCTGGATGCGCGCCCACTTCCGTGCCACTCCCCCGTCGCTGGTCGAGGCCGCCAGGGTGGACGGCGCCTCGTCCGGCACGATCCTGCTGCGGGTCCTGCTTCCGTTGGCCGGGCCGCCGCTGGTGACGCTGGGGCTGCTGCTGTTCCTGTGGTCCTGGAACCAGTTCCTGCTGGTGCTGGTCCTGATCCAGGACACCGGCCGGCACACCGCCCCGGCCGGCCTCGGTTTCTTCGTCGGCCAGCACAGCACGGACGTCCCCACGCTGGCGGCGGGCACGGTCATCGTGATGCTGCCGCTGCTGGTGCTGTTCGTCGTGTTCCAGCGGGGGTTCGTCGCCGGGCTGCTGCGCGGGGCGACGCGCGACTGACGACGTCAGCGGGTCACGGTGTCAGCTGGTCACGGTGAAGGGTCGGCTGGTGCCGGAGATGGGGCGGACGACGCCGGTGAGGGAGCGGGCGTCGCCTGAGTAGCGGATCCGGTACCCGCCGGGTTCGGCCGTCGGTGGGACGTCCCAGGTGACGGTGATCCGGGAGGCGGCGATGCCGTCGCGGGCCCAGTGGAAGCCGGTGGACCAGTCGGCGTCGTCGGCCACGGTCGCCCAGCTCCCGTCGTCGAGCCGCCGCTCGACGCGCAGGTAACTGTCGCCGCGCCGGGCGTTGTTGGACGGATGCGCGCCGGCGAACACGACGCTGACCCGCCGCCCCGCCGGGTAGGCGGCGTCCGGCTCGGTGAGCACGTCGCCGAACGCGCGGCCGAGCGGCGGCGCGTCGAGGACCACGCCGGGCTGGAAGGAGAGCGCGCTCGCGGAGTTGTCCGGGGTGCCGGGTCCTGGCGGCACGTCCCTGCCGTCGCGCAGGGCGGCCGCCAGCGAGGCGAAGGCCTGCTGGAGCGCCGGGAGTTGCCAGCGGCCGAAGAGGGTGCTGCCGCCCTCGTACTGCTGGGCGTCGTACTCCTCGGGCGTGGTCACGTAGTGGAAGTAGCCGCCCGCGTAGCCGGCCACCAGCACGTCCCGGAGGTCGGCGCCGACGAGCCCGGCGACGGTGCGGCGCAGCCGCAGCCCGGCCCCGATGGTGACCTCGCCCGGCACGCCGATCAGGTACAGCTGCCCGATGCGGACCAGTTGGAGGGGGAAGCGCTCGGGCACCCAGGGGAAGAGCCGGTTCATCGCGCCGATCGGCACGAACACGTCCTTCGGGGCCTGGGCGGCGCGGAGTTCGGGCGAGACGGTGTAGATCAGGGTGTCCGACACGAAGTCCCAGAACGGGTTCTCGCCCTCCACGAAGCCGGGGAAGGCGGGCCCGTCCTCGGTGCTGCCGGCCGCCATGGCGGCGCCGACGGCCGGCTTCGAGGTGCGGTGCGGCCGGCCGTCGCCGGTGAACTCGGCGTCGACGGCGACGTCCGAGAGGTCGAGGTGGACGAGCCGGGCGTCGACGGGGCCTGTGACCTGGGTGCCGCCGGTGGTCAGCGCGGCGGCGGCCCGGTACTGGGCCAGGCCGTTCTCCCTGGCGGCGGCGAAGTCGGCGGGCGTGGTGGGCGGTCGCAGGTCGAGGTTGGGCGACATGTCGCCGGCGTTGGTCTGGGCGAAGGCGGCGACGAAGCCGGGCCCGCCGGGCGCCAGGTAGTCGCCGCCGGCCACCTCGCGCTCCCAGTGGTAGGCCGCGTAGCCCTTGTTGTCGGTGCTGATCAGCCGGTTGTCGCCGGAGAGGCTGGTGCCGTGGGTGGCGAACCAGTTGACCGCGCCCACCGGGCGTCCGCCGCGCTCCACCCGCAGCAGGGTGGTCGCCGGGTCGACGGCGTCGGGGAAGTACCCGGTGACGTCGGCGGGGTTGCGCGCGAAGGCCGTCCGTGAGCGGTTGACGCTGGCCCCGCGCAACTCGCCGTGTCCGAGCACCAGTCGGGACGGGGCGAGGTCCTGGTGCGCGAGGTCGACGGCGGCCACGATGCCGTCCACCACGGCCGCGAAGGTGGCCGGGTGGAAGCCGAGGGTGGTCAGGTTGTAGAGGGCGTGGTGGGAGTGGCCGCCGGGGCCCGCGTGGCTGTGGGTGGCGGCGAGCAGCACGTTGCGGGCCGTGTAGAGCTCCCCGTGGCGCCGGCCGAGGCGGCGCAGCACCTCCTGGTGCACGCTGTCGAAGATCATCGCGAGCTCGGCGACGACCAGGGCGACCCGCTGCCCGCCCGCGCGGTCCACGACGACGAAGGCCCGGGCCCGCGGCCGGGAGTGCAACCCCTGGGCCTGCTGGTCGGTGCGCCCGTAGCCCATCATGCCGATCTCGGCGATCTCGCCGGTCACGTCGGCGATGCCGCGGCCGACGAGGTAGGGGCTCTCGGCGTCGGCGGCGCTCGCCCGGCCCGCGGTGACCGCGCCGAGGAGACCGGCCCCGGCCACCGCGGTCCCGGCGCGCAGGACGTCTCTTCTGCTGGCGTGACGCGGCATCGTGGGCTCCCGTCTGCCTCGGCCGACTCGTGGGGTATGGCCAGAGTGGCCGCGACGGACCCGGTTGTGAATATGTATCACGTTCATTTTTTGGCCTAGCATGCGAGCGAGCACGGTTTCGCCTCGTCGTCGGTGCAGGGGAAGGCAAGGGTGAGCAGTGATGCTGCTGGAACGGGAGCGTGAGGAACTGGCGGCCGCGGGCCGGCGGTTGGCAGCGAGTGGCCTGGTCATCGGGACGAGCGGGAATCTCTCGGTCCGGGTGGACGACCTGGTGGCCGTGACGCCGACCGGCGGGGTGATCAGCGAGCTGACCGCGGAGATGATGACGGTCCTCGACCTGGCGGGCGGGATCGTCGAGGGCGAGCTGGCGCCGACGTCCGAGGTGCCGATGCACCTGGCCGTCTACCGGGCCACCGGCACCGGGGCGATCACCCACACCCACGCGGTCACCTCCACCGCGCTGGCCTGCACCCTGGACGAGATCCCGGTGGTGCACTACGCGATGCTGTCGCTCGGCGGCACCGTCCGGGTCGCCCCCTACGCCACCTACGGCACCGACGAGTTGGCCGCGCACGTGGTCGCCGCGCTGGACGGCCGGCAGGCCGCGCTGCTGCGCAACCACGGCTCGCTCGCCATCGGCGGCACCGTGGAGAAGGCCGTCGCCAACCTCGAACTCACCGAGTGGATCTCCGAGTTGTACACCCGCTGCCTCGCCCTCGGCAGCCCGCACCTGCTGGACGAGAAGGCCCAGGAGGCCGTGATCATCCAGGCGCTCGCCGGCGACTACGGAACCACCAAGAAGCTTTGAATCCTCCCCCGGCCGAAGCAGGGGGATTCCTGGCTCACGCCGCCTGCGGGTCCGCGACCCAACAGGTCTTCCACGATCAACACCAGCCGGGTTGAAACCAGCCCGGGTCGCACAGCAAGACTTGGAGATGCACGTGCTGTCTTGGTTCTCGATCAGCACACCGTGCGCGCTTGGTTCTCGCTACGCACGGCGTCCAGCATATCCGACAAAGTGGGCGGTCTCTCACCCTGGGGGCGAAACCCCGCTCCCCGCACTCCTCCCCAGGAGTCCGATTCCTCCCCGACCTGAAGGCCGGGACATCCTCGGAGGAGTCAGGTGAAGAGACCGGCCATGGCCTCACCCGCGATCTCCCACTGGCCGGACGTGGACGAGCTCGAAAGCCGCCTCGCCCGGCTCGTCTCCACCCCCGTGCGGCGACCCGACGACGCGACGCTCGCCGACTACCGGGCCTGGTTCGAGAAGCACACGGCCGGCTCCCGGGCCTCGGCGGCCGAGGCGGCGGCGTACATACCGGGCGGCGTCCAGCACAACCTGGCGCTCAACGAGCCCTGGCCGCTGGACGTCGTCCGGGCCGACGGACCCTACCTGTGGGACGTGGACGGCAACCGCTACCTCGACTTCCTCCAGGCCGGCGGCCCGACCGTGCTGGGCAGCAACTACGGGCCGGTGCGCGAGAAGGTCGCGGAGCTGCTCGCCGAGTGCGGGCCGGTCACCGGGATGCTCCACTCCTCCGAGGTCCGACTGGCCAGGCTCATCCACGACTTCATGCCGGCCGTCAGCAGGTTCCGGATGCTGGGCAGTGGCACCGAGGGCGTGATGGCCGCCGTCCGGGTGGCCCGCGCCCACACCGGCAAGGCCCATGTGATCAAGGTGGGCGGCGCCTACCACGGCTGGTCCGACCAGGTGGTGTTCGGGCTGCGCATCCCCGGCACCGGCAGCCTGGAGGCGACCGGCATCCCGGCGGGCGCGCTGCGGCTCACCCAGGAGGTGCCGCCCGGCGACCTCGACGGGCTGCGCGAGCTGCTGGTGGCCAACGAGGAGATCGGCGGCACCGCGGCCGTGTTCGTCGAACCGGTGGGCCCCGAGAGCGGCACCCACCTGGTGCGCCACGACGACAACGCGCGGATCCGTGAACTCTGCGACGAGTTCGGCGCGCTGCTGGTCTTCGACGAGGTCGTCACCGCCTTCCGGCTCGGCATGGGCGGCGCCCAGGGCTACTTCGGCGTCCGGCCCGACCTGACCGTGTTCGGCAAGTGCGTCGCCGGCGGCTATCCGGCGGCCGGCGGCATCGGCGGCGGCGACGAGGTGATGGGGGTGCTGGAGGGTGGCCTCACCGCCGTCGGCAAGCGCGCCTTCGTCGGCGGCACCCTCTCCGCCAACCCGCTCTCCTGCGTCGCCGGTTACACCGCGCTGACCGAGATGGACCGCACCGGCGCCCCCGAGCTCGCCGGCCGGGCCGGCGACCGGCTGCGCGCCGGGCTCGCGGCGCTCATAGCGCGGTACGAACTCCCCTACGTCACCTACAACATCGGCTCGATCGTGCACCTGCACACCTCGGGCGTGCTCCATCTCTCGCTACAGGACCCGGACTTCTTCAACCAGCTCGGCCCGCGCACCGAGATGCTCGGCCAGATGTCGATGGCGTACTCGGCCGAGGGGCTGATCACCATCGCCGGCAGCCGCCTCTACACCAGCATGGCCCACACCGACGAGGTCGTCGACGACGCCCTCGCCCGCTTCGAGCGCGTCTTCGCCAGGATCTGACCGCCGTGGCGCGCCGCTACGTGATCGGCGTCGACCTCGGCACCAGCGGGTCGAGAACCGTGCTCGCCACCACGGACGGGCGGATACTCGGGCACGAGACCGCCCGCACGGCGCTCCACCTGCTGCCGGGCGGCGGCGCCGAGCAGGACCCGGACGACTGGTGGCGGGCCATCCGCGAGACGCTGCGCCGGCTGCTCGACCGGCGTCTTGTGCCGGTCCCGGAGATCGCCGCGATCTGCCTCTCCGCGCAGTGGGGCGGCACGGTCGCGGTCGACGCCGAGGGGCGGCACCTGCACCGCGCCCTGCTGTGGATGGACGGCCGCGGCGCGGAGCACACCCGCCGGCTGGCCGGCGGGGGCCTGCGGGTCCCCGGCACCGGCTACAACGCGCCACGGCTGCGCGCCTGGATCGCCAGATCGGGCGGGGCGCCGACCCTCACCGGCAAGGACCCGGTGGGGCAGAGCCAGTTCCTCCGGCACGCCAGGCCGGACGTCTTCGCGCGCACCGCCCACCTGCTCGACGTGCCCGAGTACCTGACGATGCGGCTGACCGGGCGGCCCGTGGCCGGTCACGACACGGTGGCGCTGCGCTGGTGCACCGACAACCGGACGCCTGGCGCGGTCCGTTACGACGAGCGGCTGGTCCGGCTGAGCGGGCTGCCGCGCGACCGGCTGCCCGCGCTGGTGGAGCCGGCCACCGTGGTCGGGCCGATCCTGCCGGCCGCGGCCGCCGAGTTGGGCCTCGGCGAGCACGTTCTGGTGGCCGCCGGCACCGGCGACACCACGGCCGCGGCCATCGGCGCCGGCGCGGTCCTGCCGTACCAGGGGCACCTGTGCGTCGGCACCTCGGCCTGGCTGTCCTGCCACGTGCCGCGCAAGAAGACCGACGTCCTCCACAACGTCGCCGCGCTGCCCTCGGTGGTGCCCGACTCGTACTGGGTGGCCACCATCCAGGACGTGGCCGGCAAGGGCATCGACTGGCTGATCGGCAACGTCCTGGGCCAGGAGGAGCCGGAAGGACCGGAGGCGGCGTCCCGCGAGGAGCTGCTCGCCCGGCTCAACCGGCTGGCCGGCGAGGCCCCGCCGGGCAGCAACGGGGTGGTGTTCACGCCCTGGTTGAACGGCGAGCGGACCCCGGTGGACGACCCGACGGTGCGCGGCGGCTGGTTCAACCTCTCCCTCACCACCACCCGGGCCGACCTGGCGCGCAGCACCTTCGAGGGGATCGCACTCAACGCCCGCTGGCTCAACGAGTCGGTGGAGCGGTTCACCGGCCGGCCGTTCCCGCACCTCAACTTCATCGGCGGCGGCGCCACCTCCCCGCTCTGGTGCCAGGCCATGGCCGACGTCCTCGGCCGCACCATCAGGCAGGTCGCCGAGCCCGCACTGGCCAACGCGCGTGGCGCCGCGCTGATCGCGGCGGTCGCGCTCGGCGAGCTGGGCTGGTCGGACATTCCGGAGAAGGTGGCGATCGCCGCCGAGTTCACCCCCAACCCCGCCAACCGGCCGGTCTACGACCGGGCTTACGCCACCTTCCGCTCGCTCTACCGGCGCAACCGGGGGATCTATGCCGCGATCAACGGCTGACCTTCGTCCCGGCCGCCTCGATAGAATGGCCCGCGTCGAACGGCGAACCCCATGACCAACGAGGCGATGTCCCAGCTGACCCCGGCCCACGGCCTGCGGAAGGCGCCGCAGCAGGCGCGCAGCCGCGCCCGCGTCGAGGCGATCCTGGCCGCCGCCGACCGCATCCTGGCCACCGAGGGCGTCGAGGCCCTGACCACCCGCCGGATCGCCGCCGACGCCGAGGTGCCGGTGGGCACGCTCTACCAGTTCTTCGACGACAAGGACGCGGTGCTGGCGGCGGTGGCACGCCACCACATGGAGGAACACTCGGCCGCGATGCGGGCCATCCTGCACGACGCCCGCGCCGCCCGCTGGTTCGACCTGGTGAATCTGATCTTCGACCGCTACGTCGAGCTGTACCGGCGCAACCCCGGCTATCTGGCCATCCGCGCCGGGCGCTATCTCAGCCGTGAGCTGCTCCAGCTCGACGAGGACAACAACGCCATGGTGGCCGACCAGCTGCGCCGGATCCTGGTCGCCCAGGAGCGGCTGGTGGACAGCCGGGAGCTGGCCGTGGCCTGCCGGGCGGGGGTCTGCGCGTCCGAGGCGCTGCTCCAGTTCGCGTTCCGTGACTCGGCGGAGGGCGATCCGGTCATCCTGGCCGAGGCGCGGCGTATCCAGCGCCTCTACCTGGCCGACATCGTGGCCGATCCTCGACACCACGGTTGACTTTATAGTGAATATTTTGCGCCAAAGATGAACCGGGGGTGACGCGTTCCCCATCTGCGGCTTCCTTCGTTCCATCCCCATAGAGCGCCATATTTCACCCGTCTGATGCGTACCGGTCAAGCACGGGTGGTCCCTCTCGCGTTTTCACTAAAGATTGACTCGCTTCGAGCGATGGCTCAATGATGCGCCTGCGTGACCAACCGTCACACCCGTAACCGGTGCACAACAGGCCACACCGAGCCAACAGGAGGACCACCCATGTCCACCACGTATGCCCTGAGCCGGGCACTGATCGTCGCGGCCGCCGCGACGCTGGTCGCCGGCGTCGTGACCACCACCCCGACCCTCGCCACGGAGAACGACGCCCCGCCGTCCGCCGTCACCGCCGCCACCGACGACGACGACAAGGGTGGCGCCGGCCAGGGGCCGTCCGTCGCGCTCCCGCTGGCCGCCGGGCCGCAGATCACCCGAAGCGAGGTGATCAACCGGGCGGCGTCCTGGGTCGGCATCGGGCTCGAGTACAGCTGGGACAGGACCTACCAGGGCTACCGCACGGACTGCTCGGGCTTCGCGTCGATGGCCTGGCGTCTCGGTACCCCGGGGCTCGACACCACCAGCTTCGTCCCCAGCGGTGTCGCCTCCTGGATCGGCAAGGACGAGCTGCGGGCCGGCGACGCCCTGCTCAACGACGCGGCGGGCGCCAACGGCCACATCGCCATCTTCGAGGAGTGGACCGACTCGTCGCGGACCTCGTACCGGGCCTTCGAGTTCACCGGCAGCGGCGTGCACCACCGGACGATCCCGTACCCGTACTTCTCCGGCCACGGCACCTTCCGGCCGGTCCGCAACAACAGCATCGTCGAGGACGTCGTCGATCCGGGCCCCGGCAACGTGGGCATCTACCGGCCAAGCACCCGCGAGTTCCACCTGCGCAAGGACGACGGCACCCTGATCACGATCGGTTGGGGCACCACCGGCGACCTGCCGGTCTCAGGCAACTGGGACGGCGGCCACGCGGACAACGTGGGCATCTACCGCCCAAGCACCCGCGAGTTCCATCTGCGCGGCGACCAGGGCAACACGATCAGAATCGGCTGGGGCACCACCGGAGACCTCCCCGTCTCGGGGAACTGGGACGGCGGCCACGCGGACAACGTCGGGATCTACCGGCCAAGTACCCACGAGTTCCACCTCCGTGGGGACGAGGGCAACACCATCAAGATCCAGTGGGGAGCCGACGGAGACCTCCCCATCTCCGGGAACTGGGACGGCGGCCACGCCGGCAACGTCGGGATCTACCGGCCCAGTACCCACGAGTTCCACCTCCGTGGGGACGAGGGCAACACCATCAAGATCCAGTGGGGAGCGGACGGGGACATTCCGATCTCCGGGAACTGGGACGGCGGCCACGCCGAGAACGTCGGGATCTACCGGCCGAGCACCAGCGAGTTCCACCTCCGGATGGACGACGGAAAGCTCGTCAGGATCAAGTGGGGCACCACCGGCGACCTCCCCGTCTCAGGCAACTGGGACGCCCGCGGCTGAGCCACCCCACCGTCCTCCGACCGGAAGTCGAGAATTCCCATGAACCGCACCATGCGCCACCGCCTGGCCGCCATCGCCGCCACCACGACCGTCGCCGCCACGCTCCTCGCCGCGGCCCCGGCCGTTCGAGCGGACGACGAGGTCGACCTCTCCGACCCGACCGCCATCACCGCCGAGCCCGACTACTCCTGCGGAACCATCCAGGACTCCGACCAGGCCACCGCGAACCAGCTCAACCGCGTGCTGACCGGAACGCTGAACGGCTACATGACGCCCTACCGGGTGTCCTGCGCCCGGGCGATCGTCCGGGCGGTCCAGGCCCGCGACCTGCCCCGGCGGGCCGCCGTCCTCGCCGTGACCACCTCGATAGTCGAGACCACCCTGCGCAACAACCCCAACATGCTGGACCACGACAGCGTGGGCCTGTTCCAGCAGCGGGCCAGCTGGGGTTCCTTCGCCCAGCGGATGGACCCGGCCTGGGCGACCAACGCGTTCCTCAACGCGATGCTCAACGTGTCGAACTGGCAGACCCGGCCGATCGGCGAGGTCTGCCAGGCCGTGCAGCGGTCGGCGTTCCCGGAGCGCTACCAGCCCCAGGCCGCCGACGGTGACCGCATCGTCGCGGCGGTCTTCGAGGAGACCGTGGATCCGGGCCCCGGCAACGTGGGCATCTACCGGCAGAGCACCCACGAGTTCCACCTGCGCAAGGACGACGGCACCCTGATCACGATCGGCTGGGGCACCACCGGCGACCTCCCCGTCTCCGCCAACTGGGACGGCGGCCACGCGGACAACGTGGGTATCTACCGCCCCAGCACCAGCGAATTCCACCTCCGTGGCGACGAGGGCAACACGATCAGAATCGGCTGGGGCACCACGGGCGACCTGCCCGTGGCCGCCAACTGGGACGGCGGGCACGCCGACAACGTCGGCATCTACCGCCCCAGCACCAGCGAATTCCACCTGCGCGGCGACGAGGGCAACACCATCAGAATCAAGTGGGGCGCCGACGGCGACCTCCCCATCTCCGGGAACTGGGACGGCGGCCACGCCGACAACGTCGGCATCTACCGCCCCAGCACCCACGAGTTCCACCTGCGCGGCGACGAGGGCAACACCATCAAGATCCAGTGGGGCGCCGACGGCGACCTCCCCATCTCCGGGAACTGGGACGGCGGCCACGCCGACAACGTCGGCATCTACCGGCCGAGCACCAGCGAGTTCCACCTCCGGATGGACGACGGAAAGCTCGTCAGGATCAAGTGGGGCACCACCGGCGACCTCCCCGTCTCAGGCAACTGGGACGCCCGCGGCTGAACCGCGCTTTCAGCTCGTGCCATGACCGCCGCCGTCGCCCGGCGCACCGCTCACCGGTGCGCCGGGCGCGGCGGCCAGTCGTTCGGCCGCGGCCACCACCGCGGGCAGTTCGAGCGCGGCGGCGACCCGTTCGAGCCAGCGGGTCTCGGCCGCCAGGTCCAGCGTCTCCCCGGCGGGCGGCCGACCGCCGTACTCCGGGGCGCGGCCGGCCAGTTGGGCCGCGACGGCGTAGCGCAGCAGCACCGCCTCGACCGCGGGGGCCAGTCCCGCGCCGTCGACCCCGGCCGCCCGTAACGCGGCCTCGGCGGCGGGCGGATGGCCGGCGCCGAGGTGCCGCTCGACGGCCAGCACGCCGTCGCGGATCTCGATCACATACCGGTAGAGACGCAACCGGGGGTTCCCACGGCGCAGTTCGGCCGGCAGCGGCAGGACCACCTCGGGCGCCGCGGTCCCCACCAGCCGCCAGAGCGGCGCGATCCGGTCGGCCCGCCGGGCGGTCGTCCGCTTCTCGCGGTAGTCGGTGAGCGCGGGCCAGACGACGGCGAGCGCGAACAGGATCAGCGTGAGCGCCAGCAGCACCTGGGTGGTTCCGGCGACCCTGGCCGACGTCGGCAGCGACCAGTCGGCGTAGTGGGCCGTCACATAGGTGAACCGGTGGCACAGGTAGCCGGTGCCGAGCAGGGTGGCGGCGCGCAACAGCCAGAGGAACGTCCGGGCCGGGCCCGGCGTGGCGTCCTTACCGTGCATCCAGCAGATCCGGGCGGCCGCCGCCAGGCCGAGGGCGGTGTAGCCGGTCAGCGTCGCCCAGTAGACGAAACCGGCCCAGGAGCTCCTGCCGAAGGTGAGCAGGTCGACGTCACCCGGCGGGCGTGGCATCACGGCGAAGGCGAAGGTCACGACGGCCGACGCGACCGCCAGCGTCGCCAGGTTCAACCGCGACACCCGCCCCCTGGTCCGCGCCCGCCCCGTCGCCTCCCTGACGAACTCCACCATGGTCGCCGTCCCGACCAGCCCCAGCAGATGGACCAGTAGGTTGGTGACGCTGGCGACGCCGAGCAGCGCGTCGACCAGACGCCGGACCGCCGGCGTCCCCAGCGTCACCGCGACGGCGAAGCACACCCACGCCACCGACAACACCCGACCGCGTCGCGACCGGGACCGCCGGCCGCCGAGACCGTACAGGGCGAGGGACCAGAGCACCGGCAGCACGACCATCTCATACGGCCTCAACCGGCCCCCTCCACTCGTAGGCGTCGGCGAAGCTGCACATCATCAGGGAGAGGTTGCCGGTCGATCCGCGCGCCACGCCGGCCCCGCTGGTCGGGAGGGCGTCGAAGTGCTGCCACATCAGGGAGGCCAGCAGCTCGGCCTCCTGTTCCTGGCCCGTGGTCGTCCGGGTGCGGTCGCGGGCCAGCAGCCGGGCCGCCATCGCCGGGTCGAGGTCGGGGAAGAGCCGACGCAGGCTCTCGCGGTCAGGCGCGCCGTCCTGCCGGTGGTCGAGCAGCATGTGGGCCAGCTCGTGCAGCACGATGTGGGCCTGGTGGACGGGGCTGGCGACCGGCGCGTAGTAGACGTGGTCGGCGCCGCCCAGCGCGATCCACACCCCGCAGATCCCCGATCCGCCGGTGTCGTTCCCGGGGAGCGGAATCAGCCGCAGTGGCCGCCCGCGTCGCCGGGCCACGGCCTCGGCGAGGTTCTCGATCGCGAACGGCTCGGGGACGGTCAACTCCCCGATCAGCTCGTCACAACGTGCCTTGAACCGCCGCCACTCGCGGTCCTCCATACGCGCCCCCGTGCCAGCAGCTCCCTGTCCGAGTGGTCGACGGTCGTGCGGTCGAGCGGTTCCTTCCGCGACCGAGCGGAGTCTAGACGAACGGTCCCTCGGCGTCCGGAGCCCCCGCCCGTGGGCCGTCCGACTCGGCCTCGAGGTCTCCGCTGCGTTCGACCAACGAGCGCACCGTGTCGAGGCCGTGGGCCGACATGGTGGCCACGGTGGCCGCCCGCAGCGCCACCGACCGGACGTCGTTGGCCCGCATCGCGGCGAGCAGCGCGAGCTGTGCGGCGACCCGGTCCGCCACCTCGTCGTCGATGAAGTACGCCTGCGGGACGCCGAAGAAGTCTCCCAGCGCGCGCAGGGTGCCGACGGTGGGGTTCCCGGCCCGCCCCTTGAGCAGCGTCCACAGCCGCCCGACCGAGACCTTGGAGTCCCCGGGCCGCGCGGACTCGCGGATCCCGTCCACCACTTCCTTCAACGTGTACCGCCGCCCCAACGGTTGCACGTACGCGAACAGGAACTCGATGCGCTGCCCCAGCCGCTCGCCCTCCGGGTCGGTCGGCCGCTCCTCCGCCACCTCCTCCGCCTCGTCCTCGCCGCTCCGCCCGCTCACGTCCATCGCCCCTCCGCCGCCTTGGCCGGACCCCAGTATCGTGCACCTTCCCGACCCGGGGGCACCTGCGGCCGCCGCCCCAGGACCCGCCGGCGGCCCTCATATGTCGGCTGCCGACAGGTGACCGGCCTACCTGTCGGCGGGCTAGACTGCCGGCCATGAAGGCGGACTCGGTACGCGGACATCTGGACGGCATGCTGCTGGCCGTGCTCGAGGCGGGCCCCCTGCACGGCTACGCGATCATCGCCGCGGTGCAGCGCCGCAGCGGCGGCACGGTGGAGCTGCGCACGGGCACGATCTATCCGGCGCTCAACCGGCTGGAGCGGATCGGGCTGTTGAGCAGCAGCTGGGAGTCGGTGGGCGAGCGGCGGCGGCGCTGCTACCAGCTCACCGACGCCGGGCAGGACGCGCTGGCCGGCGAGCGGCGCGCGTGGCAGGAGTTCACCAGCGCGATCGGCTCCGTCCTCAACCCCTCCCCCGCCACATGACGGCCCCCACCGCCGCCCGGGTCGATCCGCTCGACGCCTACGTCGCCGAGCTGTCGGCCGCGTTGCACGGGCCCACCAGGGCCAAGGCCCGGCTGCTGGCCGAGATCCGGGACGGCCTCGCGGACACCGTGGCGGCCCACGCCCGGGGCGGGGAGCCCAGGCGACCGGCCTTCGACGCCGCGCTCCACGAGTTCGGCACCCCGGAGGAGCTGGCGCCGAGCTGCCAGCGCGAGCTCACGGTCGCCCAGGTCAGGCACACGGCCGGGACGGTGGCGCTCACGGCGCCGCTGCTGCTCGCGGGCTGGCTGCTGAGCTGGCACGCCGGCGGCGCGGACGGCTGGCTGCCGCGCACCGCGCAGCTTCTCGCCGGCTGTCTGACCGTCGTCGCGGTCCTCGCCGCCCTGCCGGCCGTCGCCGCCCTCGCCGCCACCGGGCCGCTCGCCCGCCGGCTGCCGACGCCCGGCCGACTGCCCGCGGTGGCCGCGTGGACCCGCACCGTCACGGCCCTGGCCATGGGCGCGGCCGGCCTGGCGCTCGCCGTCACCGCCCCGCTCGCCACCGCGTGGCCGCTGCTCGCCCTCACCGCCGCGGTCACCGTCGCCTCCCATGCCCTGGTCGCCGGTTCCGCCCGCACCTGCCGCCGCTGCGTGCGCCTGCCGGCGGCGACCGAGGGCCGCTGAGCACCGGCGCGCGAGGCGCCGGCAGGGCGCGCGCTGTCGGCCACGCCACCATCCGTCGCCCGACTTCGCAGAAACTCCACATCATCACACCAGTACGCCTATAAGCTCCTCACCCTCATCACTCGTTCTGAGGGGGAACTCCCATGCGTACGCGCCCGTTTCTCGCCGCGGCCCTGGCCACCGGCGCCCTGGTCGCTCTCGCCGCGACGCCGGCGGAGGCCGCCGAGTACAGCTCGGATCTGAAGCTCCGCGGGGTCCAGTACGACGCGCCGGGCCGCGACTCCAACAACTGCACCACCGGGAACACGGACGAGGAGTACCTGACCATCACCAACTACTCGAGCAGCAGAACGGTCAACCTCCGGGGGTACGTCGTCAAGGACGCCGCGGGCAACCGCTTCGTGTTCACCGCCAACCACTACCTCCAGCCCGGCGACTACGTCCGGCTGCGGGGCGGCCGCGGTACCGACTCGGACGCCCGCAACGTGGTGTACCGCAACAACTGCAACTTCATCTGGAACAACGACCGCGACACCGTCTACCTGTACAAGCCCTCCGGCAGCCGGGCCGACGTCCACTCCTACACCCGGGCCGCGAACGACCGGGACGGCGACGGGTACGTCCGCTTCCACTGACGCGGCGAGGTCGGCGGCCGCCCGCTGACGGGCGGCCGCCAACGTCGTTCCCGGGGTCAGTCCTCCGCCGCGAGCAGGTTCTCGAACGCCCGGGCGGCGGCGGACACGTCGTCGGGCGGGGTCTTCCTGGCCATTCGGTGTGGCAGTTCGAGGGCGGGCGCGTCCAGGTGGCGGGCGGCGGCGCGGGACAGGTCCTCGGCGTCGGTGGCGAGGCCGTGCTTGGTGAGCGTGGCGACCGCCTCGCCCCACCTGGCGGGGTCGTCGATCAGGTCGCGGACGGTCCTGATCGGCCGGGTCCCGGGGACGGGTACCGGCACCGTCCAGCGGTGGCTGCCGTGGCCGACCTCCACCGGTTCGGCGCCCGGCAGGTGCACGGTCGCGGTGGTGCCGACCGGGACGGCGGCCTCCACGACGAGGTCGCCGTCCGCGCGCCGCCACGCCACGGACGCCTCGCCGTACGGCGTCAGATGGCGGGCCGAGGCGTGGTCGAACTCGGGGTAGGGCAGCGGCCGGACGGTGATCCGCCGGTAGCCGGGGGCGGCGGGCGCCAGGCCGGCGAGGGTGCGGTGCATCCAGTCGGCCACGGCGCCCAGCGCGTAGTGGTTGAAGGAGGTCATCTGGCCGGGGTTGATGGTGCCGTCGGGCAGCATCGAGTCCCAGCGCTCCCAGACGGTGGTGGCGCCCATGGTGACCGGGTAGAGCCAGGAGGGGCAGCCGCGCTCCAGGAGCAGCCGGTAGGCGAGGTCGGGCCGGCCGGTCGAGGTCAGGGCGTCGGTGATCAGCGGGGTGCCGACGAAGCCGGTGGCCACCCGGAACCCGCCGGCGCGCACCAGGTCGGCGAGCCGCCGCCCGGCGGCGGCGCGTTGCTCCGGGGTGGGCAGCAGGGCCCACTCGATGGCCAGGGCGTAGACGGTGGGGGCGTCGGAGAGCACCCGGCCGGCGCCGGTGACGTAGTGCCGCGCGAACGCCTCCCGGGTGCGGGCGGCGAGCTCCGCGTAGGGCGTGCCGTCCTCGCCGACGACGGTGGCGGCCTCGGCGAGGATCTCGGCGGACCTGGCGAGGTGCGCGGTGGCGACGACGTCGCTGTCGGCGCGGGCGGCGAACGGGTCGTCGGGTGGCGCGGCCGGGTCGAGCCAGTCGCCGAACTGGAAGCCGCCGGCCCAGACGCCGTCGGTGGTCAGCGAGGCGATCCGGTCGACCCAGCCGCGCATCGAGGGGAGTTGCCTGCGCAGCAGATCGGCGTCGCCGTAGCGCTGGTAGAGGACCCAGGGCACCACGCAGGCGGCGTCGCCCCAGGCTGCGGCGGTCGGGCGGGCGTCGCCCAGCACATCGGGCACGACGAACGGCACCGAGCCGTCGGGGAGTTGGTCGGCGGTCAGGTCGGCGAGCCAGGAGGAGAGGAAGCCGGCGCTGTCGAAGAGGAAGCTGGCGGTGGGCGAGAACACCTGGATGTCGCCGGTCCAGCCGAGTCGTTCGTCGCGCTGTGGGCAGTCGGTCGGCACGTCGAGGAAGTTGCCGCGCATGCCCCAGACGACGTTCTCGTGCAGCCGGTTGACCTCGGGGTCCGAGCAGTCGAACCAGCCGGTGCGGCGCAGGTCGGTGCCGACCACCACGGCCTCGGCGTCGAAGTCGTCGAGGCCGGTGACCTCGGCGTAGCGGAAGCCGTGGAAGGTGAGTTCGGGTTCGAGGACCAGTTCGTCGGCCGCGGGCAGCAGGTAGTCGTCGGTCGCCCTCGCGCTGCGCAGCGGGCGGACGCCGAGCTCGTCGTGTTCCAGGACCTCGGCGTGCCGGACGGTGACCTCGGCGCCGGCGCGGGTGGCGCGGGTGGTCAGCCGGACCCAGCCGACGACGTTCTGGCCGAAGTCGACGAGGGTGGCGCCCGAGGGCGAGGTCCAGACCCGGGTGGCCGGCAGGGTCTCGGTGATCCTGACCGGCGGCCCGTCGGGGGCGACGAGCCGGCCGAGGTCGGCGTCGACGACCTCGACGGCGTCGTCGGGGGCGGCGGCGCGCGGCCGCAGGTCGGTGCGCTGGCCGTCGTAGAGGTCGTCGGCGAGGATGCCGCTGGCGCGTGCCGACCACGTCTCGTCGGTGCCGACGACCTCGGTCGAGCCGTCGGCGTGGGTGATCTCCAGCTGGGCGAGCAGCGCGAGCCGGTCGCCGTAGAGGGCGCGGCGGCCGCCCCAGCCGAGGCGGCCGCGGTACCAGCCGTTGCCGAGCAGTACCTCGACGGTGTTCTCGCCCGCCCGCAGCAGGTCGGTGACGTCGTGGGTCTGGTGGCGCAGCCGGTCGTGGTAGGCGGTCCAGCCGGGGGCCAGCACCTCGTCGCCGACGCGGACGCCGTTGAGGTGGGCGGTGTAGACGCCGTGCGCGGTGATCCGGAGGCGGGCGGAGACGGCGTCGGGGCGCACGGTCAGGGTGCGGACCAGGACCGGCGCCGGGTCGCCGACCCGGCCGATGGTGGCGGGGCTGACGAACCTGGCCGTCCAGTCCTCGGGGTCGAGGAGCCCGACCTCGGCGGTGGCCGGCTCGCTCCACTCCGACCACCGGTCGCCGGCGGCGACCCGGACCCGGACGGTGGCGCTGGCGCGGGCGGCGAGCGGCTCGAACGGCCAGGCCACCAGGACCTGTTCGGCCGTCGTGAGGTGTTGGACCACGGTGCCGTCGAGTTCGAGTTCGCAGGCGGTCTGGGCCCAGTGGGGGTCGTCGGTGGTCACCTGCCACGAGAGGCGCGGCGTCGCGGTGCCGAGGCCGAGCGCGGTGTCGCGGTGCTCGAACCGGACGGGGCTGACGGTGACGAAGGGCATGCGGGTTCTCCCACCTCGGTCGGGGTTGTGGTGCGGTCGTCTGCGGTCGTCGGCGGTCGTCGGCGCGGGCGGTCAGCCCTTGATCGCCCCTGAGGTCATGCCGGCCACGATCTGCCGGTTGAAGAAGAGGAACATCACCAGCGGGGGGATCGTGATCAGCAGGATGTCCATGAAGAGGAGGTTGTACTGGGTCTCGAACTGGCTCTGGAAGTTGAACAGGGTCAGCTGGACGGTGGCGTTCTCCTCGCCGGGCAGGAAGTAGAGCGGGTTGACGAAGTCGTTGAAGACGCCGACGGACTGCACGACGATCACCGTGACGGTGACCGGCCGGAGCAGCGGGAGCACCACCCGGAAGAACAGCCGGAGCGGTCCCGCGCCGTCGATCACGGCCGATTCGTCGAGTTCGCGCGGCACGGTGGCCAGGAAGGCGCGGAAGAGCAGCACGCAGAAGGACAGGTGGAAGGCGACCTCGACCAGGATCAGGCCGAGCAGGGTCTTGAAGATGCCGAGCCCCTGGAGCACCCAGATGGTGGGGACCACGGCCGGCGGGATGATCAGCCCGGAGAGCACCAGCAGGTTGACGGGGCCGGTCAGCCGGCTCCGGCGGCGCTGGAGCACGAAGGCCGCCATCGAGGCGAGGATCACCATCAGGGTCACGCTGGCCACGGTCAGCACCGCGCTGTTGATGAACGCGATGACCAGCAGATAGTCGCGGGCCTCGATGACCGCGCGCAGGTTCTCGACGAGCCGCCACTCGGTGGGCGGCGAGAACTCCAGGAGCGCGGCCTCCTGTTGGCCCTTGGCCGCGGTGAACAGGATGAAGACGAAGGGCAGCACGAACACCACGGTGAAGGCGAGGATCGCCGCGCCGCTGAGCCAGGGGTTGGATCGCCGGGTTCTCACGCCTCCGCCTCCCTGCGGTTCAGGAACCAGAACAGCGGCACGACGATCGCCGAGACCAGCAGGAAGAGCACCACGTTGCCCGCCGTCGACAGGCCGTAGAACCCCGCCTGGTACTGCTTGTAGATCACCGAGGCGATGACGTCGGAGGTGAATCCCGGGCCGCCGCCGGTCATCGCCCAGATCAGGTCGAACGACCGCAGGCCGCCGATCAGGGAGAGGATGATCACCGTGACGGTGGCCGGCCTGGCCAGCGGCAGGGTGACGTGCCGGAACCGCTGGAAGGCGCTCGCGCCGTCCACCTCGGCCGCCTCGTGGTACTCGCGGGGGATGGAGACCACGCCGGCGATGTAGATCACGGTGGCGAGGCCGACGCCCTTCCAGACGTCGACGAACGCGACCGAGAGCAGGGCCCAGGACGGGTCGGTCAGCCAGGCCGGGCCGTCGACGCCGACGAGGGAGAGCGCCTGGTTGATGGCGCCCTCCGAGGGGTGCATCAGCACCGTGAAGGTGATGCCGACGCCGATGGTGGACACCAGCACCGGGAAGAACACCACCGAGCGGAGGAAGGCGCGCCCGATGATCCGCGAGGTCAGCAGCACCGCGAGCAGCAGGCCGATGACCACCTTGAGGCCGCAGGTGACCACGGCGTAGATCAGGGTGTTGGTCAGGCCCTTGACCAGCGCCGGCTCGCGGAAGAACTGGACGAAGTTGTCGAAGCCGATGAACTCGTAGTCGAACAGGGTCCAGCGGGTGAGGCTGAAGAAGAACGCCGCGAGCGTCGGCAGCAGGAAGAGGGCCGTGTAGACGGCGGCCGCCGGCAGGTAGAACCAGTAGGGGTAGCTGCTCCGGTTCCGGCGGCGGGCGCCCGGCGGCTCGGGGCGGGACGCCCGCTGCCCGGTGGGCGGGGTGTCGAGTGTGGTCGTCATGGGATCACCAGCCCTCGAGACCGAGCTGCTGGGCCTGCTTCTCCACGTCCTCGTCGTACAGTTCGGCGCCGGAGGCGGCCGTGCGGATGCCGGAGCCGACCTCGACCGTGATCTGTTCGAGCGCCGGGCCCTTGATCGGGGAGAGGAACTCCAACGCGGGGGACACGTCACCGGAGTCGAAGTACGCCTGGATGTCCGAGACGGCGGTGGGCGCGTCGGCCGGCAGCTCGCAGTCTGCCACCAGGTAGGGGCCGGAGGGGGTCTGGCCGGCGCTCTGGGAGGCGCAGCCCTCGGGGCTGGCGACGAAGGCCAGGAAGCGCAGCGCGGCCTCCCGCTTCTCCCCCTCGGTGGTGGTGGGGACGTAGACGCCGCCCGGTGTCCACATGGTCAGCCCGTTGCTGGCCCCGTCGTCCCCCGGCAGCGCGAAGAACCCGACGTCCTCGGCCGCCTCCGGGACGGCGTTCACCATCGGGGAGATGGCGTTGGTCAGCATCGGGTAGTGCGCCCCCGCCCCCTCGGCGACCATCCGCAGCCCGTCCTCGTAGCTGGCGGAGGCGAAGTCGTCGTTGAGGTAGCCGGCCTCGGCCACCTCCTGGAGGTGCTCGAAGCCCCGGATGGCGGCCGGCGAGGTGGCGTACTTCGCCCCGTTGTCGGTGTACGACTCGGCGAAGTCCGGCTCGGCGGCGGCGACGTTGTGGTAGTCGCCGAGTACGAACAGCTGCGAGGTCCAGGTGTCGGCGTAGGTCTGGATCACCGGCGCGGTGCCGGCCTCCGCGATCGCGGCGTTGTTGGCCATGAACGCGTCCCAGGTGCGGGGTACCTCGAGGCCGAGGTCGGCGTAGACGGTGCGGTTGTAGAGCACACCACCGCCCATCGCGGAGCCGACCGGCGCGCCGTACACGTCGTCGCCGGCGGTGACCGTGGGCAGGAAGGAGTCGTCGACGGCGTCGACCCACTCCTCGCCGGTCACCGGCACCAGGTTCCGGTCCGGGTTGATGGCCTGGAAGAGGGAGCCGGTGTTGTAGAGGAAGACGTCGGTCATCTCGCCGGTCGCCAGTCGGGTCTTGACCACGTTGTCACCGTCGCCGCCGCCGGGCCTGGTCTCCACCTCGATCGTGATGTCGGGGTTGGCGGCGGAGAAGTCCTCCGCCAGCTGCTCGGCGAGGGCGACGTCCTCGGCGCCGTTGGGGACGAGATAGCTGAGGGTGATGCCGTCCCCGTCGCCGCTGGAGCCCAGGGAACCGGGGCTGCACGCGGCCAGGCCGAGCGAGACGGTGGTCAGCGCGACGAGCGCGGTGACGGCGTGGGAGGAGCGCGGCGATATTCCGCGTACGGGGAACTCCATGTCGTCGTACCTCTCTGGAACGTGGACTGCGTTGGCCGCGATCCGGGCCGGGTGACGGCAGCGCGGAAGCACGCTGCTGACGCCACGGCGATGAGCGATGTGCCGGGAGCCGGTGAGGAGGTGTGGGTGCCTGGGGGAATCGGGCGGCGGGGAGAAGGGAGGTCACCGCAGGGGCGCGGTCGCGCCACGGGACCCGACCGAGGCGGGCGGCCTGTCGATTGAAACGACTCAATGGCCGAGTGCCTCACAGGCTCGCCCGGGAACGCACGCCCGTCAAGCAACGCGAAGGTAACGAAGCGGTAAACCGGTGACCGCGTATGGCCCCCGGTCAGGCGCGACGGGTGACCGGCGCGCGCCACAGACCGACCAGGGCGTCGATCAGGCCGGCGGCCACATCGTCCCAACCGGCCCTGGGTGTGGGCACGTTCTCCGCGAGCGCGCGCTCGTGCTCGGCGCAGGTGACCAGGATCAGCGAACGCGCCATGACACCCCGCTCAGCGCGCACCTCGGGGGGCAGCTCGGGTAGGCACCGCTCGAAACCGTCGATGATCCGCCGCAGCGCCGGGGCGGCCATCGCCTCGTCGGCCACGATCCGGTGGAGCGCCGGATCGGTCATCACCTGGGCGCGGAACCGCGCGTACCAGGTGGGACTGCCGAGCGCCGCCAGATGCTCGGTGACCGGCCTGACCAGGCAGGACACCCACACCGCCAGATCGTCGGAGTGACCCACCCCGGCCAGCGACCGGGCGCGGATCCGCTCGATCTCCCCGGAGTGCTTGCGGGCGATCGCGCGCACCAGGTCGGCCTTGGTGCCGAAGTGGTAGCCGACCGCCGTGTTGTTCCCCTGCCCGGCGGCCTCGCCGACCCGACGGTTGGACGCCGCGTACACCCCCTGCTCGGCGAACAGCCGCTCGGCCGCCGTCAGGATCAACTCGCGCGTCGCGTTGGAGCGTTCGGCCCGCGCCGTCCTCGCCGTCATGGTCACCATCCGATCCCGTCCCTGGGCACCGACTCTGCCACAGACCGGCCGATCAGGTCCGCTAAGGTAAGTCAGTCGACTGATTCAATTCTGGGGGTCCACGTGACCGAAGCTCCTGCCCGTGCCACGCGGACCGGGAATCCCGACGCGCCGCGGCCCCACAACGTGGTGCTGGTCCTGGCGTTCGCCGGGATCGTCGTCGCGACGATGCAGACCCTGGTCGTGCCGCTGATCCCGGAGCTGCCGGCGCTGCTCGACGCCTCGGCCGCGGACGCCACCTGGGTGATCACGGCGACGCTGCTGGCCGGCGCCGTCGCCACCCCGGTGGTGGGCCGGCTCGGCGACATGTACGGCAAGCGGCGGATGCTGCTGGCCAGCCTGGTGCTGCTGGTGGTCGGCTCGACGGTCGCCGCGCTCAGCGACTCCCTGGTGCCGATGCTGGTGGGCCGCACCCTGCAGGGCCTGGCGGCCGGGGTGATCGCCCTGGGCATCAGCATCATGAGGGACGAACTGCCGGCCGAGCGGCTGGCCGGCGCCACCGCGGTGATGAGCGCCTCGCTCGGCGTCGGCGGCGCGCTCGGCCTGCCGGCCGCCGCCTTCATCGCCGACCGCGCCGACTGGCACGTGCTGTTCTGGGCCTCGGCCGGCCTCGGCGTGGCCGCCTTCCTGCTGGTGCTGCGGTTGGTACCCGAATCCCGGGTACGCTCCGGCGGGCGGTTCGACGTCGTGGGCGCGGCCGGGCTCTCCACCGCGCTGGTGTGCCTGCTGCTCGCCATCTCCAAGGGCGCCGACTGGGGGTGGGGCGCCGGCACGACCACCGGCCTGTTCGCCGCCGCGGCGGCCGCGCTGATCCTGTGGGGCCGCTGGGAGCTGCGCACCCGGCAGCCGCTGGTGGACCTGCGGACCTCCGCGCGCCCGCAGGTGCTGCTGACCAACGTGACCTCGGCGGTGTTCGGCTACTCGATGTTCGGCATGTCGCTGGTACTGCCGCAGCTGCTCCAGCTGCCGGAGGCCACCGGGTACGGGCTGGGGCAGTCGATGCTGGCCGTCGGCCTGGTCATGGCGCCCAACGGCCTGGTGATGATGGCGATGGCGCCGGTCTCGGCCCGGATCTCGCGCTCGCGCGGGCCCAAGGTCACCCTGATGGCGGGCGCGGTGGTCGTCGCCGCCGGCTACCTGCTGCAGATGGTGATGATGTCGACGGTGTGGCAGCTGATGCTGGCCTCCAGCGTCATCGGCGCCGGCATCGGCCTGGCCTACGGCGCGATGCCGGCGCTCATCATGGGGGCCGTCCCGGTGTCCGAGACGGCGGCCGCCAACAGCCTCAACACCCTGATGCGGGCGATCGGCACCTCCGTCTCCAGCGCGGTGGCCGGCGTCGTGCTCGCCCAGATGACGACGGCCTTCGGCTCGACCGCCGTCCCCTCGCAGAACGGCTTCCGGGTCGTCATGGCGATCGGCGCCGCGGCGGCCCTGGTCGCCTTCGCCATCGCGGCCTTCCTCCCCCGTCACCAGCCGCCGCCGCACGAGCCGGCGGCCGCCGCGCCCCGCGGCCCACGGGCGGCCGACCAGTCGCCCCTGCCCGCGGAGGCCGGCCGGGACCCGGCCTGAGGCGGCGCGCCGGCCGGGCGCCAGGCGTCACTCCCTGACGGTGTCGAGGACGGCGGCGTGCGGTGTGGTCAGGTACGGCTCCCAGAACGCCGTGGGCCCGGCCGCCGCCGCGCCGGAGAGCCGGTGTTCGCGGTAGCGGGGCGCGGCGAACCCGGCCTCGGTCAGCGCCCTGGCCAGCGCCTCGGCGCTCCAGTAGCGGGCGATGATGTCGACGTCCTGGTCCCGGAACCGCAGGCGCACCCGCGCGCCGTCGTGGCGGTCGCCATCGGTCCACACCCGGAAGCCGTACGGCGCGTAGTAGTCGCGGTCCGGATGGAAGTCCGGGTGGACCGGGAGGGTCAGGAAGCGGCCGCCGGGGCGCAGCGCGTCGGCGGCCACCCGGCAGAGGTCGCGGAGTTCCTCGTGCGTCGTGGCGTACGGCAGCACGTAGACCGCGAGCACCAAGTCGAACGTGCCGTGGAGTTCGGCCGGCAGCTCACCGGTCAGGTAGCGGATGCCGAGGCCCTCGGCGCGCTCGCGCCGGCGGGCGTGGTCGATCATGCCGGTCGACTCGTCGAGCCCGGTCACCCGGTCGGCACCGCTCCCCCGTAACAGCCGGCTGTAGGCGCCGCTTCCGCAGCCGAGGTCGAGCACGTTCCCGAGGGGGCCCTCCTTCACCAGCCCCAGGACCGTCGGGAACTCCAGGTGTTGCCTGAAGGGCGTCGCCGAGAAGTCCTCGTACAGCGACGCCAGGTCGTCGAACTGGCTCATCCGGGCCTCCGGGAGGGAAGAGAGGGAAGTGCGCACCTCCCTTCGCCTCTATCAGGCGGGCGGCCGCCCGTCCAGCTCGTCGTCGCCGTGCGCGATGAAGTCGTCGACCATGCGCCCGAACAGGCCGGCGAGATGGTGCAGGTCCTCGGGCGACCAGTCGGTGAGCGCCATCCGCATCCCGCGGCAGCTCGCCAGCCGCAGCCGCTCGACGGTGGCCCGCCCGACGTCCGTCAGCTGGACGCGCTGCGCCCGGCGGTCGGTCGGGTCGGGCACCCGGGTGACGAAGCCGGCCCGCTCCAGGTGCTGGACCTGCCGGGTCACGTGGGACGCCTCGACCGACAGCCGGGCCGCCAGCTCCCCCGGGCGCAGCGACTCGCTCTCGGCGAGCTGGCGGAGCAGCGCGGCGCCGGCGCGGTCGAGGGAGATGCCGGCGAGCGCCATCAGGCGCTCGTGCTGCCTGGCCCGGTTGGTCAGGTAGGCGATGCGGTTGAGCGCGCTCTCGATCTCCGCCACGTCGGCTTCGACGGCGCGCTCGGCGGGTGATGGCGGCGAGGACATGCGGCGACTTTACCAGGTATTTGCCTAAGTCAAGCAAGACGAGACGGAGATCGAGCAGAACTTGCTTGACTCAAGCACTTCAGCATGGTTGCCTAAGTTAAGTAATGTGCAGTCCGCCGCGGACGGGACCGGACGGACCTTCTCGCCAAGCACTGGAGAACTCCCCCATGCCCCACACCGCCACCCTGGCCGAGCGGGACCGGTCCGCAGGACCCGCGGTGCCCCGCCCCGGCCTGACGCTGCTCGCCCTCGGCACCGCGGGGCTCGTCGTCTCGCTCCAGCAGACCCTGGTCCTGCCGCTGCTCCCCCAGCTGATGCGGGCGTTCGACACCTCGGTGTCCTCGGTCGCCTGGGTGTTCACCGCCACCCTGCTGGCCGGCGCGGTCGCCACCCCGCTGCTCTCGCGCTTCGGCGACATGTACGGCAAGAAGAAGATGATCACGCTGACGATGGCGCTGCTCGTCGTCGGCTCGGTGGTCTGCGCGCTCTCCGACTCGCTCGGCGTGCTCATCGCGGGCCGCGCGCTCCAGGGCGCGGCCGCTGCCGTGATCCCACTGGCCATCGGGATCATCCGCGACACCCTCCCCCGCGAGAAGGTCACCGCCGGCATCGGCATCGTCAGCGCCACCATGGGCGTCGGCGGCGCGCTCGGCATGCTGGTCACCGGCGTCATCGCCGACAACACCGACACCCACCACCCGGTCTTCTGGATCTCCGCCGCCATGGCCGCCGTCGGCCTCGGCTTCGTCGCGACGTGCACCACCGACTCGGGCCGCCGCGCCGGCGGCCGCCCGGACCTGCTCGGCGCGGGCCTGCTCGCCGGCCTCCTGGTCAGCCTGCTGCTCGGCATCAGCCAGGGCAACGCCTGGGGCTGGACCGACGGCCGGACGCTCGGCCTGTTCGCGGCGGCGGTCGTGCTGGGCGCGGCGTGGGTGCGGGTCGAGCGAACCGTGCGCGAGCCGCTGGTGCGGCTGCCGCTGCTGGTCGGGCCGCGGTCGCTCTCCGCCAACCTGGCCTCGCTGCTGCTGGGCTTCGCGATGTTCGCGTCGTTCACCCTGGTGTCCAACTTCATCCAGACCCCGGAGGACGCCGTCGGCTACGGCCTGTCCGGGTCGGTGCTCGACGTCGGTCTCTACATGCTGCCGAGCACCGTCACCATGCTGCTCTTCTCGGCCCTGGCCGGCCGCTTCGAGGCCAAGCTCGGCGCCGCGCGGACGCTGGCCATCGGCTCGGCGGTCGCCGCGCTCTCCTACCTCTGGCTGGCGGTGAGCCACGACAGCGCGGCCGACATCATGGTCTTCAGCGGCGTCCAGGGCGTGGGCATCGGCATCGCCTACGCGGCGCTCGGCACGCTGGCCGTCCAGCACGTGCCGATGGACCAGAGCGGCATCGCCAGCGGCGTCAACACGCTGGTGCGCACCGCGGGCGGCAGCGTCGCCAGCGCCGCGACGTCCGCGATCCTCGCGGCCCAGGTCATCGGGAGCACCGGCGTGCCGACCGTGGACGCCTACGTGACGTGCTTCCTGATCGCCGGCGTCGCCGCCGGAGTCACGGCGCTGCTCGCTGCGGCGCACGGCATGCGGTACCGCGCCGGCTGACGCCGGCGGCCCCCCGAACCGGGGCGGCGCCGAGCGGGCCGCCCCAGCGCGCCGAACCCTGTGGGGACGGGGTACGGCGCGGCTCCCGGACCCGAATGCACCCGGGTCCGGGAGCCCTTCCCCTCCTCCGTCCCCTCGTTGGCCCCTTCGTTGCCCCCTTCATTGGCCCCTTCATGGGAAAGGAACCCCGGCCATGACCACGATGAAGTCCGTACGGACCGGTGCGGCGAACGAGACAGCGGTGGTCGAGGTGGCCCGCCCGGCCCCCGGCCCCCGGGACGCCGTGGTGCGGATCCGCGCCTGCGGTGTCTGCGGCACCGACGTGACGTTCCTGCGGATGGGCGGGATGCCGGCCAGGGCGCACGCGGGCGGCGAGCTGGTCCCGGTGGCCCTCGGCCACGAGCCCGCCGGCGAGGTCGTCGCGGTGGGCGCCGAGGTGACGGGCCTGGCGGTCGGCGACCGGGTGGTGGTCAACCCGCAGGGCGCGCCCTCCGGCATCATCGGCTGCAGTGGCCCGCTGGGCGGGATGAGCGAGTACCTGCTGATCGAGGACGCGGTGGTCGGCGAGAGCGTGGCGGTGTTCTCGGACCGGGTGCCGTTCGACGTGGCCGCGCTCAACGAGCCGATGGCCGTGGCGCGGCACTGCGTCAACCGGTCCGAGGCGAAGCCCACGGACCGGGTGGTGATCTTCGGCGCGGGGCCGATCGGGCTGGGCGCCGCGATCTGGCTGAAGCTGCGCGGTGTGGCCCATGTGGTGGTCGCCGACGTCATCCCCGAGCGCCTGGAGACGGCGCTGGCCGTCGGCGCCGACGCGGTGATCGACTCGGCGAAGGAGGACGTGCCGGCCCGGCTGACCGAGCTCCACGGCCGGGCGGCCAACGCCCTCGGCCAGCCGCGTCCCGGCACCGACGTCTACATCGACGCGGCCGGTGCCCCCGCGGTCTTCAACACCGTGGTGGAGTCGGCGAAGTGGGGCGCGCGGCTGGTCATGGTCGCGGTGCAGAAGAAGTCCGACGCCGTCGACCTCGGCGGGATGCTGCGCAGCGAGCTCACGCTCATCGCCTCCCAGGGCTATCCGACGGAGATCTTCGAGGTCACGAGGGAGATCGAGGAGCACCACGAGCGGTTCGCGAAACTGATCAGCCACCGCGTCCCGTTCGCCGAGGTCGACCGCGCCTTCGAGTTGGCCCTGACGCCGGGCGCGGCGGAGAAGGTGGTCGTGACCTTCGACGGTCGGGACGAGTGGTGAGCCGGCCGTGACGTGGGGTGGTTCAGTCGGTGACGAGGTCGTCGGGGGCGGTGCGGGCGAGGTCGGCCAGGGTGGTCAGGGCCTGGACGAGGACGTCGTCCCCCGGTGAGGCGAGCCCCAGCCGGATCGCGTCGGGGGCGTCGCCGGGGCCGACGGTGAAGGAGGCGGCCGGTGCCAGCGCGATGCCGTGCCGCGCGGCGGCGGCGACGAAGGTGTCCGCGCGCCATGGGCGGGGCAGCCGCCACCAGGAGTGGTACGAGCAGGGGTCGCCCTGCACCGCGAATCCGGCGAGGTGACGGGCCGCCAGCTCCTGTCGCGCCGTGGCCTGCCGCTGTTTGGCCTGGACGAGCGCCTTGACGACGCCGTCCCGCTGCCAGCGGTGGGCGGCCTCCAGGGCGAAGCGGGCGGGGGCCCAGCCGCCGGCCCTGAGCGCCGATGAGATGTCGGTGGTCGTCGCGCTCGGCGCGACCACGAGGCCGAGGGTCAGGCCGGGCGCGATCCGCTTGGACAGGCTGTCGACGAGCACGGTGTGCTCGGGCGCGAGCGCGGCGAGCGGCGGCAGTTCATCGCGGAGGAAGGCCCAGATGGCGTCCTCGATGGCGGGGATGCCGAGCCGCGGCAGTACCTCGGCGAGCCGCGCCAGCCGCTCCCTCGGCATCGTGAGGGAGAGCGGGTTGTGCAGGGTCGGCTGCACGTAGACCGCGTGGAGCGGGGCCTCGCGGTGTGCCGCCGCGACGGCCTCGGGGACGAGTCCCGCGCCGTCCATGGCGAGGGGCACGAGGGTGATGCCGAGCCGGGTGGCGATCGTCTTGATCACCGGGTAGGTCAGTTCCTCGACCCCGAGCCGGCCGCCGGGCGGCAC
Source organism: Streptomyces mayteni (assembly GCF_054783955.1). NCBI lineage: Bacteria > Bacillati > Actinomycetota > Actinomycetes > Kitasatosporales > Streptomycetaceae > Streptomyces > Streptomyces mayteni. Next base: position 95,988 of record NZ_BAAGPR010000009.1, read on the forward strand.
CAGGGCGGTGACGGCGGCCGCGATGGCCTGCCGGCCGTTCCCGGCGAACAGCACCCGGTGCGGGGAGGGGCGCCAGCCGCCGCGGGCGAGCAGGTCGGCGGCGGCCTCGCGGACGGCCGGGGCGCCCGCCATGCCCACCGGCCGCAGCGCGTGGCCGAGGACGTCGGGCCTGACGAGCTGGGTGAGGCCCTCGGCGAGCAGCGCGGCCTGCTCGGGCACCACCGGGTAGTTGAGCTCGAGATCGATCCGGGTGCCGGCCGGTTCGGCGAGCGCGACGGGCGGCCCGGACTCGGCGCGGACGAAGGTGCCGCGGCCCACCTCGCCGACCGTCAGGCCCCGGCGGGCCAGTTCGCGATAGACCCGGGCGGCGGTGGAGTTGGCGATGCCGTGCTGCCGGGCGAAGTCACGCTGCGGCGGCAGCCGGTCGCCCGCCCTGAGGGTGCCGGTCCTGATCTGCTCGGCCACCGCGTCCGCGACGCTCTGGTAGTCCTTCACCGCTCTCCCTGTCGTTCGCTCCCGCAGGCCCGGGAAGCCGAGGGCCATCCCATCACAGGATTGCACCGAGGGCAATGCTCCGCATATTGCCCCGATCAATCTCAGGGCATATGGTCGGCCCAATGCCTCGGCCAGGGGCAGGTGTCGGGCGCGCCGTCGAGGCGCGCGTGACCGCCGGAGAGGAGTCCGACGGCAGTGAGCGCGACCGCACGATCCCGATTCCCGCTCGACACGGAGTCCCCGCCGCCACCCGACTGCGCTCGCTGCGGGTTCTCTTCGGGCCCGAGCGACGGCCCCGCGATGGCCGCCCTGCTGCGCGAATGCGCGGCTGGCTGGCGGCGACTCCTGCACGACCGTGGGCTCGACGGCCGACGCGTGGGCACACCCCTGTGGTCCCCGCTCGAACACGGCTGCCACGTCCGGGACATGTGCCTCCTGTTCCACTCCGGACTCGATGCGATGCTCGGCGGCGGCCGCATTGCACCGAGCAAAAGCTCCGAGGCGCACGGCCCCCGGGTCCTCAGGCGGTACCGCGAGGAGGAGCCTCGACAGGTGGCGGCCGAGCTGGAGCGCGCCGCCGACGCCCTCGCCGCCCGGCTGGCCTCGCTCACCGAAGCCGATTTGCGCCACCGCGCCCCGGGCCCCGCCGACTCCCGGCTCACGGTCGACTTCTTCGCCCGCCACCTGCTCCACGACATCGCCCACGACCTCGCCGAGATACGGCGCGGCGATCGCTCCACCGCGACGCGGCGGAAGCGGCCATGACAGCACGACGCATCAGTGGATGAGGCTTTCCCATGATGGAACTCAGCGGGATCATCGGCGTGACGGTGGTGGCCCTCGGCATGGTCCTGACCCCCGGTCCGAACATGATCTATCTCGTCTCCCGCAGCATCACGCAGGGCAGGCGCGCCGGGGTGATCTCCCTGGGCGGGGTGGCCGTGGGGTTCCTGGTCTATCTGCTGACCACGAACCTGGGGCTCTCCGTCGTCTTCGTCGCCGTCCCCGAGCTGTACGTCGCGGTCAAGCTGGCCGGCGCCGCCTACCTCGCCTACCTCGCCTGGAACGCCCTCAGGCCGGGCGGCGCCTCCGTCTTCGCCCCGCAGGACGTGCCGCACGACTCGCCGCGCCGGCTGTTCACCATGGGCCTGATGACGAACCTGCTCAACCCGAAGATCGCCATCATGTACCTCTCGCTCATCCCCCAGTTCATCGACCTGGACCGGGGCCACGTCCTGCTGCAGGGGCTGCTGCTCGGCGCGGTCCAGATCGTGGTGGCCGTCACGGTCAACCTCGCCATCGTCCTGGCGGCGGGCGCCATCGCGGTCTTCCTGGCCCGCCGGCCCTCCTGGCCGCAGGTGCAGCGCTACGTGATGGGCGGCGTCCTGGGGGCACTCGCCGTCTCACTGGCCCTCGACACGTCGGGCCCGGCGAAGGCGAGTTGACAGGGGGCGGCTACGCGGTCGGGGCGGGGAGGGCGGCCCGCTCGGCCTCGGCCAGCAGGACGCAGAACTCGTTGCCCTCCGGGTCGGCGAGGACGGCCCACCCCCAGCCGTCGGGCCTGCGGCGGTCCGCGACCAGCGAGGCGCCGATGCCCAGCAGCCGTTCCACCTCCGCCTCCCGGGAGGCGTCGGGGCGCAGGCACAGGTGCAGCCGGTTCTTGACGGTCTTGGGCTCCGGCACCTCGTTGAAGTACAGGACCGGGCCACCGGCCAGCAGGACCTGGGTCTCCTCGTCGCCCTGCTGGTTCTCGGGATCCAACGGCTGCCCGGTCACCTCGCTCCAGAACCGCGCCAGCTCGTACGCGTTCCGGCAGTCGATCGCCACGTTCACCAGGGAGGAAGTCATGCGCGCGATCCTGTCCCAGCGGCACCACGGCGTGCAACCGGGATCTCGCCTGCCGCGCGGCGGGCGGCTCGGCGGGCATGGTGGAGGCATGAAGAACGAGGAGACCGAGCCGCCCCTGCTCTGGGAGCAGCACTGCTGTCTGCCGCTGGAACGGGACGCGGACGTCGGGGAGTTGGCGCGGTACCGCCGGCCGGGCGGCAGCTTCGTCTCGGTGAACGTGGGCTACGCCCCGCACAACGCCGAGGACGTCACCGGGTTGATCGGGAGTTGGCGGGCGCGGATCGCCGCAGACGACCGGCTGCGGCTGGCCGGGACGGTGGCGGACGTGGCGGCCGCCGGGCGCGAGGGCGGGGTGGCGGTGGCCTTCGACCTGGAGGACTCCGGGCCGCTCGGCGGGCGGCTTGAGCTGGTGCGGGAGTTCTACGAGCTCGGGGTCCGCACGTTGCTGCCCACCTACAACAGCCGCAACGCGGCAGGCGGGGGGTGTCTGGACGAGGTCGACGAGGGGCTCACCGCCTACGGTCGGGCGCTGGTCCGGGAGATGAACGCGGTCGGCATGGTGGTGGACGGCTCGCACTGCGGGGCCCGCACCGGTCTGGACCTGTGCGAGGTCTCCGAGCGGCCGGTGGTCTACAGCCACTCGTGCCTGCGCGCTCTGTGGGACCACCCGCGCAACATCACCGACGAGCAGGCCAGGGCCTGCGCCGCGACCGGCGGCGTCGTCGGCATCACCGGCGTCGGGATCTTCCTCGGCCCCAACGACGCCGGCGTCGACGCGCTCGTGCGGCACATCGACCGTGCCGTCGAACTCGTCGGGCCCGAGCACGTGGGGGTCTCCACCGACTACCCCTTCGACCACCGGGACTTCAACGCGATGCTCGAACAGAGCCCGGAGCTGTTCCCCGAGTGCTACACCCGGTGGGGCCCGATCGACTTCCTGCCGCCCGAGGGCCTGCTGACCGTCGAGGGCGCCCTCCGCGCCCGGGGCTACCCGGACGACGCGGTCGCCGCGATCCTCGGCGGCAACTTCCGCCGGGTCGCCGAACTCACGTGGCGGTAGCGGCGATTATCGGTTGCCGGCGTCGACGGGAGTTCCTAGCCTCCAGGCGTGGTCACCGACGGGTACGAGGAGTTGGTCGCCGCCGCCACGGCGGCGCCGGTCACCGGGTGGGACTTCGCCTGGGCTTCCGGGCGGGCGGTGGGTTCCGATCCCTCGTGGTCCTACCCCGAGCTGGCCCGCGCCCGCGTCGCCGCCGCGGAGCGGCTGCTGGACGTCGACACCGGCGGCGGTGAACTGCTGGCCTCGCTCGCGCCGCTGCCCCGGCACACCTGGGCGACCGAGACGTGGGCGCCGAACGTCGCCGTGGCCCGGGAGCGGCTTGGGCCGCTGGGGGTCACGGTGCTGCCGACCGACGCCACGGCTGAGCTGCCGCTCCCCGACGCGTCGGTCGACGTCGTGCTGAACCGCCACGGCCGGCTGGCCGCCGGGGAGGTCGCGCGGGTGCTGCGCCCCGGTGGCGAGTTGCTGACCCAGCAGGTGGGCAGCGACGACTGCGCCGAGCTGAACGAGGCGCTCGGTGCCCCACCGGCGCACCCGCCGGGGAGCTGGGACCTTCGGACGGCCGGCGCGGCGCTGACCGCGGCCGGTCTCGAGCTCACCGGGACGCGGGAGGAGCAACCGGTACTCGCGTTCCTCGACATCGGCGCCGTGGTCCACCACCTGCGGATGGTCGCCTGGCAGATCCCCGACTTCACCCCGGAGCGCTACGACGCCGCGCTGCGCCGGCTCCACCGGCGGATCCGCGCGGAGGGGCGCTTCGCCGTCCGCGCGCACCGCTTCCTGATCAGCGGTCGCCGCCCGGAAGCCGGTACACGGAGACGTGCGACGGCGACTCGGCGGTGAACTCGGCGCCCCGCCAGTCGGCGTGGCGGGATTCCAGTTCGAATCCGGCGAGTTGGGCCATGAGGTCGAGCTCGGCCGGCCAGACGTAGCGGTGCGGGCTGCGGAACAGCCGCGCCTGCCGCGTGTCGTCGAACCGGAAGTGGTGGGAGACGACGTGCTGGCGCAGGACGTCGTAGGTGTCGAGGAGGATGTAGCCCTCCTCCGCCTGCCCTACCAGGGCCGGCTGCCCGGGCGGCAGCCTCCGCAGCTCGGGGACCCACAGCTCGATGACGAACCGGCCGCCGGGCGCGAGGTGGCGGGCCGCGTTGCGGAAGCAGGCGACCTGCTCGGCCTGGTCGAGCAGGTTGGAGATGGTGTTGAAGACGAGGTAGACCAGCTGGTAAATGCCCGGCGCGCGGGCGGTCGCCATGTCGCCGACGACGACCGGGATCGTCGCCTCGTCCACCTTCGCGCGCAGCCGGTCGAGCATCGGCCGCGACAACTCGACGCCGGTGACCGGCACTCCGCGCTCCGCGAGGGGGACGGCCACCCGGCCGGTGCCGATCGCGAACTCCAACGCCCGCCCGTCGCCCGCCAGTTCGGCGAGGCGGTCCACCGTCGGCCCCAGCACCTCGGGCGCGAACATCCCGGTGCCCGGTGTGTCGTAGCTCAGGGCGGCCTCGGCGTCCCAGATCTCTTCCTGTCGCATGCCGCCCAGGATTCCCGAAGCCGGCCGCGACGGCGACGGATTAACGGTCGCGCTCCCGGCCGGCGGGCCACCGGCGCGTTCGGAGGGCCTGGACGAAGGCTCGGGCGTTGGCGGTGACGGTGGGCCAGTCGGCGGCGGCGACGGTGGCCGGGGGGACGACGTCGGAGCCGGCGCAGACGGCCAGCGCGCCGGCGGCCAGGAAGGACGCGGCGTTGCCGGCGTTGACGCCGCCGGATGCCACCAGGGGGGTGCCGGGGAAGGGGCCGGCGAGGTCCTTGAAGTGGCGGGCGCCGAAGGTGTGGGCGGGGAAGATCTTCACCGCGGCGGCGCCGAGGTCGAGGGCGTGGCCGACCTCGGTCGGGGTGAGCGCGCCCATGACGACCGGCACGCCTGCGCGGGCGGCGGCCTCGGCGACGGCGGGGCGGCAGCCGGGGGTGACCAGGTAGCGGGCGCCGGCGTCGATGGCGCGTTCGGCCTGTTCTGCGGTGAGCACCGTGCCGGCGCCGACGACGGCGTCCCCGGCCTCGGCGACCGCCCGCCGCAGGTGTCCATCGAGGCCCGGCGTGGTGTAGGTGAACTCGATCCAGCGGATGCCGCCGGCGAGCAGCGCGGCGGCGAGTGCCGCGGCGTCGGGGATCTCGGGGGCGCGGACGACGGCGATGACGCGGTCGGCGGCGAGGGGGGCGAGGGTGCCGGGCGGCTGGGTGGTCGTCATGGGCGGGTGCTCCAGGTGGCGGGGTCGAGGTCGAGCAGTCGGTCGAGTTCGGTCCTCGACGGCAGGGTGGGGACGTCGGCCCTGGTGCGCAGGGCGGCCGCGGCGGCCAGGTGGCCGAGCCGCAACCTGGCGGTGGCGTCGCGGCCTTCGAGGAGCGCGGCCAGGTAGCCGGCGGCGAACGCGTCGCCTGCGCCCACGGGTTCGACGACGTCGACGCGGCGGGCCGGGACGAACGTGGCCACGCCGTCCGCGAAGGAGGTGGCGCCGTGTTCGGCGTCCTTGACGACGATCAGCGGGGCGGGCGCCAGCAGTTCGCGGATCTCGCCTGCGGTGGCCGTGCCCCAGAGTGCCTCGGCCTCGTCCCGCCCGACGAAGACCACGTCGGCGGCCCTGGCCAGGGTGAGCAGCGCGGACGCCGCCGGCTCGGGGCGGCCGCGCCAGAGCGCCGGCCGGTGGTTGACGTCGAAGGAGACGACGGGCCCGCCGATGGCGCGGCGGGCCACCAGCGCGGTGGCGAGCCCGGCGCAGCCGTCGGAGAGCGCGGCGGTGACGCCGGTGACGTGCAGTGCCCTGGCGCCGCGCAGCGCGGGGAGTTCGGCGGTCTCGGGGCCCATCGCGGCGGCGGCCGAGCCGGCGCGGTAGTAGTGGGCGCGGGTCCCTTCGGGGCCCGGGTCCTTGAGGTAGAGGCCGGTGGGCCGGTCGGGGTCGGTGGTGACGGCGTCGACGTCGACGCCGCGGGCGCGGAGTTCGGCGAGGATCCGCCGGCCGAGCGGGTCGTCGCCGACCCGACCGACCCAGGCGGCGCGGTGGCCGAGGCCGACGAGGCCGCAGGCCACGTTGGACTCGGCGCCGCCGATGGCCAGGGCCAGGTCCCCGGCCTCGGCCAGCCGGCGGCCGTCGGCCGGGCCGAGCACCGCCATGGTCTCGCCGACGCAGACCACGTCGAGGGGACGGTCGATCACGGGGTGTCCCCCGCGCCGAGGCGCAGCAGCACCTTGCCGCCCACCGCGTGATCCCGGTCGGCGGCGACGGCCAGGGCGCGTGCGGCGTCCTCGATGGCGAACCGGTGGGTGATCACCGGGGAGACGTCGAGCCCGTCCCGCATGGCGCGCAGCGCGTCGTCGATCTCGTCGACGAAGCGGTAGGAGCCGATCCAGGTGATCTCCCTGGTGACCAGGTCACCGAGGGTGGCCGGCGCCGGGGTGCCCGGCAGGTTCCCGACCTGGACGAGGGTGCCGCCGCGGGCGGTGGCGCGCAGTACCGCGCCGAGGGCGCCGGGCGCGCCGGACGCCTCGAAGACGGTCTCGACGTCGTCGGGGAGCGGTTCGCCGCGGGAGAGGTCGCGGGTCTCGTCGGCGCCCATGGCGCGGGCGACGGCGAGTGGGGGGGCGGCGAGGTCGGCGGCGATGATCGTGCCGGCGCCCAGGTGGCGGGCGGCGGCGACGACCAGCGAGCCGATCGGTCCTGCGCCGTTGACCAGGACGGTCCGGCCGCGCAGCGCACCGGCGCGGCGCACGGCGTGCGTGGCGACGGCCAACGGCTCGGCGAGCGCGCCGTGTTCGGTGGAGACGCCGTCGGGCAGCGGCCGGATCTGGTGGGCGCGGACCACCCGGTACTCGCTGAACCCGCCATCGGTGTGCGGGTCGAAGGCGGCGGAGCCGAAGTACCGCACCCGGGCGTGCAGGTTGGTGCGCCCGGCGATCCGCTCGGGCAGCGGCTCGTCGCCGACCGGCTCGGCGGGGTGGACGGTGACCGGCTGCCCCTCGGCGAGCCCGGTGACGCCGGGGCCGAGGGCGGCGATCCGGCCGGCGACCTCGTGGCCGAGCACCAGCGGGTGGACGAGCCGGGCGGTGCCGGAGGCGCCGTGCCTGAAGTACGACACGTCCGAGCCGCAGAGGCCGCCCCACTCCATGGCCATCAGGACTTCGCCAGGCCCCGGCACCGGGTCGGGACGTTCGTCGATCCGCACGTCGCCCGGGCCGTGCACGACCACCGCTCTCATATGGCGTCCTCCAGTCGGACCAGGTCGCGGCCCCGCGTCTCGGGGGCCAGCAGGGCGGAGATCAGGGTGATCAGCGAGTAGATGATGAGCATGCCGGCGATGGGCCACCAGCTGTCGGTGACGGCGGTCAGCGTGGCCGCGAGGACCGGGCCGATGGCGGTGGCGAGCACGCCGCCGATCTCCTTGGCGACGGCGAGCTGGGTGAACCGGGTGCGGGAGCCGAAGAGTTCGGCCATGGTGACGCTCTCCAGGGAGAACAGGCCGAGCACGCCGACGTTGAGCGCCACGATCATGCCGAGCATCACCGCGGCGGCGCCGCCGTGGGCGATGAGCAGCATGGCGGGGAAGGCCGTGGCGATCGTGAGCAGGGTGAGCGCGATGTACATCGGGCGGCGGCCGAAGCGGTCGCCGAGTATGCCGACCAGCGGCACGGTGAGGAAGCCGAGCAGCGAGCCGTAGAGGATGGCGTCGGTGGGCACGGAGCGCTCGAAGTCCAGGTTGGTGGCGATGTAGCCGACCAGGAAGGTCTGCACGAGTCCTGAGTTGCCCGCCTGGCCGAAGCGGAGGCCGAGGGCGACGAAGAACGCCTTGCCCTTGCGCTGCTTGAGGCCGGCCTCCAGGCTGCCGGCGGGCTCCTGCCTGGCGGTGTCCTCGAGTTCGCCGCGGGTCATGGCCACGCCGTCCACGACGTCGGGCCGCTCCTCGAAGACCGGGCTCTCCTTGAGGCTGCGGCGCAGCCAGACGGCGAAGATCAGCAGCAGGAAGCTGAGCAGGAAGGGAAGTCGCCAGCCCCAGGAGAGGAGTTGGTCCTCGCTGAGGACGGCCAGCAGGATGGCCCAGAGTCCGGAGGCGGCGAGCGTGCCGGAGTTGGTGCCGAGGGAGACGAGCGAGGCGACCAGGCCGCGGCGGGGCGCGGGGGCGTACTCGGCGAGCATCACGGTGGCGCCCGCGATCTCGGCGCCGGCGCCGAAGCCCTGGACGAGGCGCAGGGCGACGAGCAGGATCGGGGCGAGGATGCCGATGGAGGCGTAGGTGGGCAGGGCGCCGATCAGCGTGGTGGAGACGCCCATCATGACGATGGTGATGACCAGGACCTTCTTGCGGCCGAGTCGGTCGCCCATCCGGCCGAAGTAGACGGCGCCGGCGAGGCGGGCCACGTAGCCGACGCCGTAGGTGGCCATGGCGGCGATGAGGCCGATGGCGGGGCTGACGTCGGGGAAGAAGATCTTGTTGAAGACGATCGCCGCGGCCAGCGAGTAGAGCTGGAAGTCCATGAACTCCATCGCGGTGCCGAGCCAGCCGGAGACGGCTGCTCTGGTGAGGTCTCTGGTGGTCCGCTCCACGGGGCCCGTGGGCTCCGTGGTCGTGGTGGCGTCGGTGGTCATCGTGAACTCCGTCGTTCTTGCGTGCTGGGGGGAGGGGGACGTGCGGTTTCTTTTTCGGAGGGGGACGTGCGGGCGGGCTCGGGGTCAGAGCTCGATCCGGCCGGCGGCCACGGCGGGCAGTCGGGCCGCGACGCCGGCGGTGAGCGCGGCGTCCTCGGCGAGGTCGGGCGCGCCGACGGCGTGCAGCAGGGCGGCCACCGTGTCGGCGGGGCCGGTTCCCGGCCGCCAGCAGTCGGCGAGCGTGGTGGCCGCCGGGTCGGCGGCCGGGGCCTCGGGGCGGGTGGCGTGGGCCCAGCCGGCGAGCGCCAGTTCGAGCACGGGGGTGGCGGCGCCGGTGGCGCGGAGTTCGCGCAGCGCGGGCAGCCAGCGTTCGCGGAGCTTGAGCGAGCCGTCCGAGCCGATCTGGCTTAGCCGGTGACCGACCGCCGGGTTGCGGAAGCGGGTGACCAGGTCGGCGGCGTAGCCGGCGGGTTCCGGGCCGGCGGGCGGCAGGGTCGGGGCGACCTCGGCGCAGAGCGCCCGAACCAGGGGTTCTCCCCAGTCGGTGGCGATGGCCTGGTCGATGGTGGCGTGTCCGGCGGCGATGCCGAGGTAGGCGAGCGCGGAGTGCGAGCCGTTGAGCAGCCGCAGCTTGGCGAGTTGGTAGGGGGCGGCGTCGGGGACGAGGAGGGCGCCGTCGAGTTCCCAGCGGGGCCGGGCGGCGGCGAAGGCGTCCTCGACGACCCACTGCCGGTACGGTTCGCCGGCCACCGGCACCGCGTCGCGCACGCCGAGCGCGGCCTCGGCCGCGGCGCGGTCGGCGTCGGTGGTGGCGGGCACGATGCGGTCGACGACGGTGGCGGGGAAGGTCACGGACTCGGCCAGGCCGGCGAGTACGGCGTCGCGGTCCGGCCAGCGGGTGGCGGCGACGAAGTCGCGGAGGACCGCGCCGAGCACCGCGCCGTTCGCCGCCATGTTGTCGCAGGAGACGACGGTGATCGGGCCGGCGTCGGCACGGATCCGGGCGGCGAGGCCGGCGGCGAGCCGGCCGACGACGGTGGTGAACGCGGCCGGGTCGTCGGCCGCGAGGTCGGCGGCGATCGCGGGCGCGGCGGTGTCGAGGGCCGGGCCCTGCCCGGGGCGCGCGTCGGCCCGCCGGTGGTAGCCCTTCTCGGTGACGGTCAGCGTGACGACGGTGACCTCGGGGTCGGCGAGCAGCGCGTCGAGCCTGGCGGCGTCCGGCACCATGGCCAGCGCCTCGGTGAGCGCGCCGACCACCCGGGGTCCGCTCCCCTCCGGGTGGAGCTCGGCGAGCGAGTAGAGGCCGTCCTGCTCGCGCAGGGCGCGCACGGTGTCGAGCGAGCGGGGCGCCACGGCCGCGATGCCCCAGGGTTCGCCGGTGGTGGCCGCGGCCCGCTCGGTGTAGAGGGCCTGGTGGGCGCGGTGGAAGGCGCCGAGTCCGAGGTGGACGAGGCGGGTGCGCAGCGCCGCCGGGTCCACGAGGGGGCGGCGCTCGGCCGGCAGCGCGCCCAGGGTGGCGCGGCCGAGCCCGGCGGTTCCGGTGGCGGTCACCAGTCGTGCACCGAGCCGTCGAGGCGGCGGGCGACGGGGAGGTAGCGCGCCTGGTAGGGGAAGCGTTCGGCGGCCTTCTCGTCGTACTCGACGCCGAGCCCCGGCTCCTCCGCGGGGTGCAGCATGCCGTCGGCGAAGGTGACGCCGCCGTGGAAGACCTCGGCGGTCTCCTCGGCGTGGCCCATGTACTCCTGGATGCCGAAGTTGGGCACGGCGAGGTCCAGGTGGACGTTGGCGGCGAGGCTGACCGGGGAGAGGTCGGTGGCGCCGTGCGAGCCGGTGCGCACCTGGTAGAGCGCGGCGAGGTCGAAGATCCGGCGCAGGTGGGTGAGGCCGCCGGCGTGCACGACGGTGGTGCGCACGTAGTCGACGAGCTGCTCGGTGATCAGGTGCTGGACGTCCCAGATCGAGGACAGGTTCTCGCCCACCGCGATGGGGGTGGTGGTGTGCTGCCTGATGAGGCGGAACGCCTCCTGGTTCTCGGCGGGGGTCGGGTCCTCCATCCAGAACAGCCGGCAGTCCTCGACGCGCTTGCCGAACTGGGCGGCCTCCAGCGGGGTGAGCCGGTGGTGGACGTCGTGCAGCAGGTGGAAGCCGAAGCCGAAGCGCTCGCGCACCGCCGCCAGGTAGCCGGGGGCGAAGTTCAGGTAGGACTCGGTGTCCCAGGGCTGCTCGTCGGGGAGCGCGGTGGCGGCCGGCTCGTAGACCTTGCCCTTGCGCACCCCGTAGGTGCCGCCGACGTCGGGGACGGCGGCCTGGGCGCGGACGGCGCGGTAGCCGAGGTCGAGGAAACGCTGGACGTCGTCGAGGAGTTCGGGCACGTCGGTGCCGCTGGCGTGCGCGTAGGCGAGGACGCCGTCGCGTGACCGGCCGCCGAGCAGCTGGTAGACGGGGAGTCCCGCGGTCTTGCCCTTGATGTCCCACAGGGCGGTGTCGACGGCGGAGATGGCGGTCATGGTGACCGGCCCGCGCCGCCAGTAGGCGCCCCGGTAGAGGTACTGCCAGATGTCCTCGATCCGGGCCGGGTCGCGGCCGACGAGCAGCGGCACCAGGTGGTCGCGGAGATAGCTGGCGACGGCGAGCTCGCGCCCGTTGAGGGTGGCGTCACCGAGCCCCGTGACTCCGTCCGAGGTGGTGATGCGCAGGGTCACGAAGGTGCGTCCCGGGGAGGCGACGAAGACCTCGGCCCGCTCGATGGTACTCACGGCGGCTCTCTCCTTGCCGGTCGAACAGTGCATGTATACAAGCACTAGTCGTGAAGAACGGCAATACTTGTCCGGGCGCGGATTCGCCCGGGTCAGTCGGGGTGCGGGCGGCCGCCGGAAAGGGGTGGGCGCCCGGATACGATGGGGCGCATGGCCCAAACGAACCGGCGACGGACTTCGCGGCGCACCATCTACACCAGGCTGCGCCAGATGGTCCTGACCCTGGAGCTCCCGCCGGGCGCCGCGCTCTCGGAGAACGAGCTGGCCGCCTCGCTCGGGGTGAGCAGGACCCCGGTGCGCGAGAGCCTGATCCTGCTGGCGCAGGAGGGGCTGGTGCAGGTCTTCCCGAAGATCGGGTCCTTCGTCTCCCGCGTCGACATGGCGCAGGTCGCGGACGCGCAGTTCCTGCGGGAGGCGGTCGAGCTCGCCTCGCTCGACGACCTGCCGGCCGAGCTGGACGCGGGGCTGGTCGCCGAGCTGCGCGAGAACCTGGAGCGGCAGCGGCGGGCCGGGCTCGGCCTGGCGGAGTTCTTCGACCTCGACGAGGCGTTCCACCAGGGGCTGCTCAGGCTCAGCGGGCACGGCAGCGCCTGGACCACGGTGGCGGCCGCCAAGGGCCACCTGGACCGCGCCAGGCGGCTCGGCCTCCACGAGACGGCGCCGGCCGTCTTCACCGACCAGCACGGCGAGATCATGGACGCGGTGCTGGCCGGCGACACGGCGTCGGCCCGCGCCGCGATGCGGACCCACCTGCGCGCGGTCTTCCACGACATCGAGAGCATCAGGGCGCACTCGCCCGAGCTGTTCGCCACCGACTCCACGTCGGTGCCGGTGCGGCGCAACGTCGTCGTCTGGGAGTGACGCCCTCCCGACGCACCGCGGCCCGGCGCCCCACGGGGCACCGGGCCGGTCGGTCGGCTCTCCCGGCCGGGGCCGGGGTCACTCCCCGGTGGGCACCAGGTTCAGGTACATCTGGGACTGGTCGGGGCGGCTCCAGGTCGCCGGGAAGGCGTAGAGGTCGTCCAGGCTCGGCCAGCCGCTGAACTTCGCCGAGTGGAACTCGGTGGTGGTGCCGCCCGTGAGGATCGGGATGTACGGCATGTCCTGCTCGATGTGCTGCTGGATCACGTCGTAGTGCGGCATCCGGGCGGCCATGTCGTCCGGGTTCAGCTGGGTCAGCGCCTCCAGGGCCGCGTCGACCTCGGGGTTCGAGTAGCGCGAGTAGTTGGTGTCCGCGGACTCCCCCACCTCGGCGGTGTTGTCGGAGCCGTAGAAGTAGCTGTAGAGGTAGAACGGGTCGGGCGCGGGCCCCGGGTAGAGCGAGTCGATCAGCAGCTGGAAGCCGCCGCGCGCCCGGGCGTCCGACATCTCGTTCCAGGACACCTGGGTGACCGTCAACTCGATCCCGGCCGGCAGCAGTTGCTCGCGGAGGGTCTCCAGCGCGGTGATGTAGTCGGTCCAGCCGCTGACCACGGTCACGGTCAGCGCCAGCCGCTCGCCGTCCCGCTCGTAGATCCCGTCGCCGCCCCTGGCGTAGCCGGCGTCGGTCAGGATCTCGTCCACGCGCGCCAGGTCCGGTTGCATCGGCACGGTCGGGTTCTCCAGCGTGTCCGAGACGTAGGCCGCGTCGCGCTCGGGCAGCGCGAAGCCGGGGGACATCTCGCTCGCCGTGTCCTGGAACGCGAGCTGGTTGACCTGGCCGCGGTCCATCGCGTAGTAGATCGCCTGCCGCACGGCCGGGTCGGTCTGCGGGCCCTCGCAGCCGAGCTCCGCGTTGGCGCAGGTGTCGAGGACCGCCTGGTTCATCGGCACCGTGATCGCCTGGTAACCCGGGTAGTCCTCCTCGACGTTGGCGATGTCGGGGACCGGGCCGCTGTAGACGTCGACCTGGCCGGCGGCCAGCGCGTCGGCGGACGCCTGGTTGCCGGAGAGCGAGCGATACATCACGTGGGTCAGCTCCGGCTCGCCGCCCCAGTAATCCGGGTTGGCGTCGAGGGTGAACGCCTGCCCCTTGAAGTCGCCCAGCGTGTAGGGGCCGGTGCCGACCGGCTCGGGCAGGGTCTCCGTGTTCGGGTCGTCGATGCCGCTCCAGATGTGCTCCGGCACGATCCAGGTCTTGCCGAGCAGCTGCGGCCCCTCCATGTAGGCGGGCCCGTCGAAGGTCACGACGACGTGGGTGGGGTCGACGACCTCGGTGGTGCCGTGGAAGCCCACCGTGTTGGGCACCCGGTCGGCGGCGATCATGTCGAAGGTGAACTTGACGTCGTCGGCGTCGAACGCCTCGCCGTCCGACCAGGTCACGCCCTCCCGCACGGTGATGGACAGCTCGGTGCCGTCCTCGTTCCAGGAGTACTCGGTGCCCAGGCGTTGCACCGGGTCACCGGGGCTGGCGAGGTTGAAGTAGAACAGCGGCTCGAAGATCGTCCCGGGTCCCTCGACCAGCGTCGGCGAGTACGGGTTGAAGTTGCGGATGTAGTCGCCGTTCTGCCCGGCGACCACCAGGGTGTCGGCCGGGGTCGAGCCCCCTCCCCCGCCGTTGTCACTCCCGCCGCCGCAGCCGGCCACCAGCAGCGCGAGCGCCGCGGCGCCGACCACCGCGGCGCGCGTACGGCGCCCACGGGGCGGTCGTGACTCGTTCGATCGGTTCGCTCTCATCGCCTGCCTCATCGTCGGGGCTTGGGCGGACTCGCCCAGGGATGTGAGTGTTAAGCCGGTGAATTAACAAAGTCAATCCCCTGAACGGAACGAACCCTTGCGCGGCGAATGACAGTTGACGATCGTGGTGCCCGATGCGCACCTACCAGAACCCGGTCATCGGCGGCTTCCACCCCGACCCGAGCGTCGTCCGCGTGGGCGAGGACTACTACCTCGCCTGTTCGAGCTTCGAGTACTTCCCCGGCGTCCCCCTCTTCCACAGCCGCGACCTGGTGCACTGGCGCCAGCTCGGCAACGTCCTCGACCGGCCGTCCCAACTGCGGCTGCCGCCCGGGACGCCGGCCTCCGCCGGGATCTACGCCCCCACCCTCCGCCACCACGAAGGGCGGTTCTGGCTGATCACCACGGTGGTCGGCGCCGGCGGTACCTTCCTCGTCCACGCCGAGCGGCCCGAGGGCCCCTGGTCGGATCCGGTCTGGATCGACCTGCCAGGCATCGACCCCGACCTGGCCTGGGACGAGGACGGCTCCTGCTGGTGCGCCTTCTCGGACGGCGGGATCCGGGTGGCCAGGATCGACCCGCGCTCGGGCGCCGTGCTCGAAGGCCCCCGGCCGCTCTGGTCGGGCACCGGGCTCAAGTACCCGGAGGCCCCGCACCTGTACCGGATAGACGACTGGTGGTACCTGCTGCTGGCCGAGGGCGGCACCGAGCGCGGGCACGCCGTCTCGATCGCCCGCGGCCGCTCGCCGCGCGGCCCGTTCGAGCCGGCGCCGGCCAACCCGATCCTGACCCACGGCGCCACCGACCGGCCGATCCAGTCCACCGGCCACGCCGACCTGGTCTCGGCGGCCGACGGCACGTGGTGGCTGGTGCTGTTGGCCACCCGCCCCCACGGGTACACCCCGAACTTCCACGTGCTGGGCCGGGAGACGTTCCTGACGCCGGTGCGCTGGGCGGACGGCTGGCCAGCCGTCGGCCCGGTCGAGGAGCGCCACCCGGCGCCGGCGGCCTGGCATCCACCGGCCCCGGAGCCCGTCCGCGACGACTTCGACACGCCGGCGCTCGCCCCGCGCTGGGTCTCGCCTCGCGAACGACCTGACGGGGCCTGGTCGTTGACCGCCCGTCCCGGCTGGCTCAGGCTCACCGCCACCGGGTCGGCGCTCGACCGCGCGAGGCACACCCTGGTCGGCCGGCGCCAGCAGCACCCGGACTGCCGGGTCCGCGTCAGGATGGACCCGGGCTCGGCCACCGCGGGGCTTGTCGTGCGGCTGGACGAGGCCCACCACTACGCGCTCGAGGTGGCCGAGGGCGAGGCCAGGGTGGTCGCCCGCGTCGGGCCGCTGAGCCAGTGCGTGGCCCGCCGGCCGGTGCCACCAGGGCCCCTCACCCTGCTGCTCGACATCCGCACCCGCGACGTGCTGCCGCCCTCGGTGACCGGCGCCTGGCAGGCGGCCGGCGAGCCGCTCGGGGTGCGGGCCACCGGCCCCGACACCCTCGGCTTCTCGGTGCTGCCGGCCGACGCCGAGACGCCGGTGCCGCTCGCGGAGTTGGACGGCCGCTACCTGTCGACCGAGGTGGCCACCGGCTTCACCGGGCGCGTCATCGGCATGTACGCCACCCACGGCAGCGCCGACTTCGACTGGTTCGACTACGAGCCGACGCCCGACGGCGAGGAGTGAGGCGTGCGTCGGGCCGGTCACCGAGGGCGGTGACCGGCCCGACGAGCCGACCGGGGACCGGTCAGAAGCGGGCGCCGACGCTCGCGCCGTTGGCCGGGCGGAGGAAGGTGGACGACGGGATGGCGCCGTTCGCCTGGCGCGGCCCGACGATCGACGCGGGGTTGGTGCTGACGAACGACCAACTACCCCCGATGTTCCACGAGTTGCCGCTGCCCCCGGAGCCGGAGCCGAGCGCCACGTCGGTGCCGTTGGCCGCCGCGAGGCTGGTGTTCACGGTGCTGCTCGACCGGCTCACGTTGAAACCGGTGCCGCCGTTCCGCCAGGCCGTCGAGCGCTCGATCACCAACCGTCCTGGATTGCCGTTGTCGATGAATCCGCCGACCGCGTTGTCCCAGGCCATGCTGTTGCGGGTGACATGGGCCACCGCCGGGTCGGTGTCCCCGCCGCCACCCAGCTTGAAGCCGTTGCCGTCGCCCGTGTAGTCGGGCAGGTTCCACCGGTTGAAGCCGTTGCCCCAGGCCAGGCTGGACTCGATGACGATCGGGTTGAGGAACTCCCAGGCGTCGAAGCCGTCGTCCGAGTTGTTCCAGAGCCGGGCGCCGCGCACCACGTTGCCGCTGCCCGAACCCTCCTTGATGGCCAGGCCGTCGGCGCTCTCGCCGTTCTTCCGCGGGTCGCGGTTGCCGTAACTGTCCAGGTTGATGATCTGGTTGTTGCTCGAGGCGCCCTGGAGGTGGAGGCCGCTCTCGTAGTTGTCCCGGGTGATCAGGCGCTCGAAGAGGTTGTTGTTGGTGTCGAGGCCGAAGATGCCGTAGGGGCCGTTGGCGATCTCCAGGCCGATCAACCGCCAGTAGTCGCCCTCGATGTGGATGGCGCCGCGCTCCGCGCGCGGGATGCTGCCGTCCACCGGCGCCGGGGTGTGCGGCATGTTCTCGCCGTCGATGACGGCCCGTTCGCCGTTGTAGGCGGTGAGGGTCAACGGCGCGCTCGCGGTGCCGTTCTTGTTCAGTTGGATGTTGGTGCTCGGTGCGTAGGTGCCGGCCCTCAGGTAGATCGTGTCGCCGGCGACGGCCAGGTCCACCGCGCGCTGCACCGTGCGCAGCGGGGCGGCGAGGGTGCCGGCGTTGCCGTCGTCGCCACTCGGCGACACGTGGATCGCGGTGGCCAGCGCGCCGACGTCGTCCGTCGCGGCGGCGGGCGCCGCGGTGCCCGGCAGGGCCGCCCCCGCGCCGGCGAGCAGGGCGAGGGACGCGAACAGAGCTCTCAGTCTCATGGTTCAACTCCATGGTCGACGTGGGGTGCCGTGCCTGTCGCGGTGCTGAAAGCGCTTTCCATCCGACGCCGGATGCTAGTGGCGGGCCATGCCCACGTCAACGGCCGTGGTCCTGGCGGCCGTTGACGCCCCCGGTCAGTCCTCGCCGTCCGTGTCCCAACGGAACAGGTAGGACATCGCGAAGGCGAGCAGTCCGGTCAGTCCCGCGGTGACGGTCATCGCCCGGCCCGCGCCGTCGAGCACGCCGGAGACCAGGTCGCCGTCGCGGAGCGCTATCCCCACCGCCTGGGCGCCGACCACGACGACGCCGAGCAGCAGGAAGGCGACCAGGCCGGTCTTGAACAGGGGCATGGCGACCCGCCTGGCGAGGCCGAGGGGTCCGGTCCTGGCGGGTGCGGGGGTGGCTTCGACGGTCATGGGGGTGCTCCTTCTGGGGAGGTGGGGACGGGGATATGGGGACGGGCGGGTGCGGACGGGCGGGTGGGAACGGGCGTGTGGGTCAGACGAAGAGCGGCAGCGCGCCGGCGGCGATCAGCACGCCGATCGCCAGCACCGGCAGCACGAACCAGAGGATGAGCCGCAGGAAGGTGCGGGACGGGTCGACGCCGGCGATGCCGCTGGCTATGTAGATCGGCGCGGCGCCGGGTGGTGAGGCGCCCTCCGTCGAGGCGAAGACCAGAACGGCGGTGGCGGCCGTGGCCGGGGAGGCGCCGGCGGCGGTGAGCGCGCTGAAGGCGACGCCGCCGACCGCCGCGATGGTCGCGGTGCCGGTGAGCGGGGCGGCGATGACGACGATCAGGATCCCGACCAGGGCGGCCACCACCCACAGCGGGGCGTCGAGCCGGCCCATCAGGCTGGTCAGTTGGTCGACGAGCCCCAGCTCGCCGAGGCTGCCGGCGGCGGCGAACGCGAACAGCAGGGTGGCTCCGACAACGGCGTAGCGGGGGGCCATCTCGGCGAGCATGGCGCCGAGCCCGGCCGCGCTCCGTGGCAGCCGGCGCCCGGCGACCAGCAGGGTGGCGAGCAGCGTCAGCACGGGGATCCAGACCACGACGCTGATGTCGTCGGCGGCGCCGCCGACCCGGGACTCCAGGAACTCCAGGCCGGCGTCGAGGGTCATCAGCACCGGGATGGCGATCCCCAGGTAGACCAGCATCGAGGAGAGCCCCTGCCGCAGCGCGAGGCGGAACGGCGTGATGTCCTCGTCGGCCATCGCCAGGACGCCGTACCGCCGCACCCAGACGAAGACGACGACGAACCGGTAGAGCACGGTCCACACGCCGCCGACCAGGCTGGCGGTGAACAGCTCGTCGGCGGTGAGCACCGGGGCCACGGACGCGGAGCCGAGCAGCAGGAACATCGAGGAGCTCGGGGGTATGGAGATGCCGAGGCCGGCGTTGCCGGCGACCAGCGAGGCGGCCAGGTCGGGCCGCCAGTGGGACCTGATCATCCACGGGATGGTGACGGAGCCGACCGAGGCGGCGATGCCCGAGCCGGATCCCGCCGGGCCGCCGAGCAGCGCGGCGGTGGAGGTGGAGACGTAGGCGGAGCCGCCGCGGAGCCGGCCGAACACCGAGTTCAGCAGGGTGACCTGACGGTCGATGACGCCGAGTCTGGTCATCAGGTAGCCCATGAAGACGAAGGCCAGGGCGGCGAAGACGACCTCCTCGGAGAGCGCCGCGTCGAGGCCGTGCCAGGCCAGGCTGCCGGCCTGGGTGCCGCCGAACAGGCAGACCACGACGAAGCCGACGAGCATCGCCTCGCCGATGGCGCGTTTCAGCAGGGTGTTCCAGGCGACGATGGTGAGGATGTAGGCGACGAGCGCCCAGACGGCGGTACCCACGACGAACTCCTTCGGTCGTAGCGGTGTTGGCTGGTGCGGCGGGAGCGACTGAAGTGACTGGTTGGGGCCCGAGCGGCGGGGCGCCGCCCGGCGTGGAGCCGGGCGGCGCGGCACGCGCCGGTAGGGAGACGCGGCGCCCGTCAGGGTGCGGCGCGGGGTCAGGAGATGCGGTCGGCCAGCGCGAGGATGTCGCGGGCCCGGCTGACGATCGGGGCGTCGACGAAGCGACCGTCGGGCAGGGCGACGGCGCCGACGCCGCGGTCGGCGGCCAGTTCGGCGGCCTCGACGACCTCCCTGGCGCGGCTGATCTCCTCCGCGGTGGGCCGGAACGCGGCGCGGATCGCGGGGAGCTGGCGGGGGTGGATGGCGGTGCGGCCGAACATGCCGAGGTCGCGGCCGTGCGCGCAGGAGGCGCGCAGGCCCTCGGTGTCCGCGACGTCGGGGTAGATCGACATCGGCACCGGGTCGAGCCCCGCCGCGGCGGCGGCGAGCACGACACGCAGCCGGAGCTGGTCGAAGGCGGACTCCAGGCGGATGGCGAGGGCGGCCGTCAGGTCCTGCTCGCCGAGCGCGAGACCGGCGACGCGCGGGTGGGCGGCGATGGCGTCGACGTTGGCGAGGCCGCGCGCGGACTCGAGCAGCGCGTGGGCCGGCGTGGGCTGGTCGCCGAAGGTGTCGTCGACCAGGGCGAGATCGTCCGGCGAGTCGACCTTGGGGAGCCGCACCGCGTCGAGCCCCGGCAGCCCGGCCAGCGCCCCGAGGTCGTCGCGGCCGCGCGCGGTGGCCAGGTCGTTGACCCGGACGTGCAGTTCGGGCCCCGCCTCGGCCGGTGGGCGGTCCGCGAGGCGGCGCACGGCGTTCGCCCTGGCGGCGTCCTTGCGGCTGCCGTCGACGGCGTCCTCCAGGTCGATGATGACGACGTCGGCGCCGCTCGCCATCGCCTTGTCGAAGCGTTCCGGGCGGTCCCCTGGGACGTAGAGCCAGGTGACGGGGGCGCTCACGCTATGACCCCCCGCTCGCGCAGCGCGGCGATCCGCTCGGCCGGGTAGCTGAGGGCGGTCAGGATCTCGTCGGTGTGCCGGCCCAACGGCGGCCCGGCCCAGCGCACTTCGCCCGGCGTCTCGGAGAGCCGGAACAGCACGTTCTGCACGGTGACGGCGCCCAACTCCTCGTCGGGCAGCTCCACGAAGGTGCCGAGCGCCTCGTACTGCGGGTCCTTGGCGACGTCGGAGACGTCGTAGACGGGCGCGATCGCCGCCTGGGCCCTGGTGAACTCGGCGATCACCTCGTCCGCGTCGCGCTCGGCGATCCAGCCGCCGACCGCCGCGTCCAGCTCGTCGACGTGCGCGACCCGGCCGGCGCCGGTGGCGAACCACGGGCGCTCGGCCAGCTCGGGGCGGCCGACCAGCCGCATCACGCGCTCGGCGATCGGCTGGGCGCTGGTGGAGACGGCGACCCAACGCCCGTCCCTGGTGCGGTAGGTGTTGCGCGGGGCGTTGCTCGCTGAGCGGTTGCCGGTGCGTTCGGGGATCACGCCGAGGGCGCGGAAGGCGGTCATCTGCGGGCCGAGGAGGCCGAGGAGGGGTTCGATGATCGCCAGGTCGACGATCTGCCCGCGCCCGGTGGACTCGCGGGCCCGCAGCGCCACCATGACGGCGTAGGCCATGGTCAGCCCGGCGACGCCGTCGGCCAGGGCGAGCGGCGGCAGCACCGGTGGCCCCTCCGGGTCGCCGGTGCTGGCGGCGAAGCCGCTCATCGCCTCCGCCAGGGTGCCGAACCCGGGGCGGCCGGCCATCGGCCCGAACTGCCCGAAGCCGGTCATCCTGGCCAGGATCAGCCGGGGGTTCTCGGCCCACAGGGCCTCGGGCGAAAGCCCCCATCTCTCCAGGGTGCCCGGGCGGAAGTTCTCCACCAGGACGTCGGCGTCGGCGGCCAACCGCCGCAGGATCTCCTGCCCTTCGGGCTCCGAGAGGTCGACGGCGGCGGTGCGCTTGTTCCTCGACAGGGTCTTCCACCAGAGGCCGACCCCGTCGGCCGCCGCCCCGTGGCCGCGGGCCGGGTCGCCCCGCCTGGGGTGCTCGATCTTGATCACGTCGGCGCCGAAGTCCCCGAGCAGCATCGCTGCGGTGGGGCCGGCGAAGAGGGTCGCGGTGTCGATGACTTTCAGGTCGATCAAGCTCGCCATGGAGATATAAGTTATAACTTATATCCTGTCAGTCAAGAGGGCGGACCTCGACGGGTCCTGGCGGGCGGGAGCACGAGATACTTCGGGAACGGGGCCACCGCCACGGGGCCGCCGGAGACGAAGGGCAGCGATGCAGTCACGTGAGCCGGCGGAGGGGCACCGCCAGCCGATGAGCAAGGCCGACTACGTGTACGAAGTGCTGCGCGACGAGATCCGCAACGCCCTGGTCCCGGGCGGCACTCAGCTCAAGGCCGCTCACCTCGCCGAACGCCTCGGGGTCTCCATCACGCCGGTGCGCGAGGCGTTGCGCCGGCTGGAGAAGGACCGCCTAGTGAGCTACCAGAGCCACCGCGGGGCCACGGTGATCGACCTCAGCGACGAGGCGCTGCTGGAGTTCTACAACGTGCGCGCGGTGGTGGAGGGGCTGGGCGCCCGGCTGGCCGCGGCCCGGGTCACCCCGGGGCAGTTGGTCGAACTCCGCTCCCTGCACGGGCAGATGGTGGCGGACGCCGCGGAGGGGCGGCTGGCCGTGCTGGGCGAGCTGAGCCGCCGGCTGCACCTGGCGATCGCGGACATCGGCGGCCCGGCCTTCCTCGGTCAGCACGCGCACGCGATCCGCGACAGCTACCCGGTGCCGGCGGCGGCCTCGCTCTGGCTCGACCCGGCGCAGGCCGAGGCCCATCTGGCGGAGCACGCACGGCTGTTGGACGCGCTGGAGGCCGGCGACGGCGAGGCGGCCGAGCGGATCATGATCGCGCACGTCAGGGCGAGCGGCGCCTACCGGGTGGGCGGGCCGGTCGGCGACTGACCGGCGCCCGCCGCCGGCGGCCGCGCCGGCCCGCTCGCGACCATGGTGGTGGCCCCGCCCGCGTGCCAAGCTGGTGGCGTGGCGACCGATCCAAGCGCCGGCGAAGGGGCCAGGCGCAACCCGGAGTTGCGGCGGGTGGCCATCCGCCGGCAGGTGTCGGAGGCCGGGTTCGTGCGGGTCTCCGAGCTGGCCGCCGGCTACGGCGTGAGCATCATGACCGTGCACCGGGACCTGGACGAGCTGGCGCGGCGCGGCTTCCTGCACAAGGTGCGGGGCGGGGCGACCTGCGCGCCCACCACCACCTTCCACGGCGATCTCGACCACCGGATGCGGGCCCAGGTGGAGGCCAAGGAGGCGATCGCGCGCGAGGTGTTGGCGTCCGAGGTGCGGCCGGGGCAGGTGGTCGCGCTCGACGACAGCACGACGTCGCTGATGCTGGCCAGGCTGCTGCCCGAGCGGGCGCCGTTGACCGTCGTCACGCACTTCCTGCCGGTGCTGCGGGCGTTGGCCGCGCAGCCCGGCATCGAGTTGGTGGGGCTCGGCGGGCGGTACGACGCGGCGTACGACTCGTTCCTCGGCCAGGCGACGGCGCGGGAGGCGGCCGGGCACTGCCCCGACGTGCTGTTCCTCTCCACGACCGCGGTGGCACGCGGCGTCTGCCGGATCCAGTCGCGGAACACCATGGTCACCCGGCGGGCGCTGATCGCCTCGGCGGCCCGCAGCGTGGCGCTGATCGACCACAGCAAGTTCGACCGGCAGGCACCCTACCGGCTGGCCGCCGTGGCCGAGTTGGACCGGGTGGTGGTGGACGCCGCCACCCCCGAGCCGACGGTGCGGGAGCTGCGTGCCAGGGGCGGCCGGATCGACGTGGTGGAGATCGCCTGACGGGGCCGTCATTCAGCTTCGGCGGGTGTGAAGTTCACCGTCCAAACCTCGGCCGGCGAACCGCGTTTCCGCCGCTGAGCTGCGGCTTCGCCGAACCGCCGGGCGCCGCGCCCAAGATCGATGTGAAGAGTTGCGAACTCCCGCGAGGCGTGCGTGTAATACGCGTCACTTCTGGCTCGGCCGGAAAGAGGTGGTGCGGCGATGGTGCTGGACGACGGCCCGTTCGCGGTGTGCGTGGACGCGGGCACGACGGTCATCAAGGCCGTGGTGTTCGACGCCGCGGGCCGCGAGGTGACGGTGTGCCGCCGGGACACCGTGGTCGACCACCCGCGCCGGGACCGCGCCGAGCAGGACATGGAAGCGGTGTGGCTGGCGGTCGCCGGCGCCGTGCGCGAGGCCGTCGCCCGGACGCCGGGTCCGGTGCGTCTTGTGGCGCTGACGGCGCAGGGCGACGGCGCCTGGCTGGTGGACCGGGACCACCGGCCGGTGCGGCCCGCGGTGCTGTGGAACGACGCCAGGGCGGCCGGCGTGGTCCGGGAGTGGCGGGCGGCCGGGGTGCTGGAGCGCGCCTACCGGGAGAACGGCTCGCTGACCAACGCGGGGCTGCCCAACGCGATCCTGCGGCGACTCGCCGTGGAGGAGCCGGCGGCGCTGCGGTCCGCGCACGCGGTGCTGACCTGCGGCGGCTGGCTGTTCCTGCGGCTGACCGGGGTGTTGGGCGTCGAGGTGTCCGAGGCGTCGGCGCCCTGGCTCGACATCCGCGCCCGCGGCTACTCCGACCGGCTGCTCGACGCGTACGGGCTCGCCGAACACGCCGGTCTGCTCCCGCCGTTGCTCACCGGCGCGGACCAGATCGGCGAGCTGACCCGCGCGGCGGCCGAACCGCTCGGCCTGCCGGCCGGCACCCCCGTGGTGCTCGCGCCCTACGACGTCGTGGCCACCGCGCTGGGCACCGGCGCCACCCGGGCCGGCCAGGCGACCTGCGTGCTGGGCACCACCCTGTGCACCGAGGTGCTGGTCGAGGCGCCCGACACGTCGGGCGAACCGTCCGGGCTCACCCTGGCCTTCGGCCCGCCGGCGCCGCTGCTGCGGGCGTTCCCCACGCTGGCCGGCACCGGCGTGCTCGACTGGACGGTCGATCTGCTCGGGCTGCGCGACCACGGCGAACTGTCCACCCTCGCGGCCCGGTCGGCGCCCGGCGCGGACGGGCTGCGGCTGCTGCCCTACCTGTCGCCGGCCGGCGAGCGGGCGCCGTTCCTCGACCCGGCGGCCAGCGGCGTGGTCACCGGCCTGCTCTTCGCGCACCGCCGCGAGCACCTGGCCCGCGCGGTGCTCGAAGGGCTCGCGCACGTCATCAGGGACTGTCTGGCGGCCGCGCCGCACCGGCCCGTCGAACTGGCGCTCTGCGGCGGCGGGGCGGCGAGCGGGCTGTGGTGCCAGCTGATAGCGGACGTCACCGGGGTGCCTGCGGTCACCACCGAGGACAGCCAGGTGGGCGCCAAGGGGGCGCTGCTGTTCGCGCTGACCGCGCTCGGCGACTTCCCCGACCTCGCCGGGGCGGCCGGCGCCCTCGTCAGGCGGCGCGACCCGCTGACGCCGGATGCCGCGTCGCGGGAGCTCCACGACCGGGAGCACGCCGAGTTCCTGGCCACCAGGGAGCTGGCCGCCACCCGCTGGAAGGGGTGGCGCGCCGATGGCTGAACCCGTGTGGATCGGCGTCGACCTCGGCACCCAGAGCGTCCGGGCGCTGGCCGTGGACGACGCCGGCCGGACCGTGGCCGGCGCGGCCAGGCCGCTCGCCGGCCGCCGCGCGGGCCCGCGGCGCGAGCAGGACCCGGACGACTGGTGGACGCTGGCCGCCGACGCGCTGGCCGAGCTGTCGGCGGGGCTCGGCGGCCGGCCGGTGGCCGCGCTCGCCGTCTCCGCCACCTCGGGCACGGTGCTGCTGACCGATCCGGCCGGCGTCCCGCTGACCCCTGGCCTGATGTACGACGACGCGCGCGCCGGCGAGCTGGCCGCGGCCGCCCAGGAGGCCGGCGCCACGCTGTGGACGCGGCTCGGCTACCGGATGCAGCCGACGTGGGCGCTGCCCAAGGTGCTGTGGTGGCGGGACCGTGGGCTGCTGGCCGGCGGCGCCCGGCTGGCGCACCAGCCGGACGTCGTCGCGGCCGCGCTGGTCGGCCATCCGGTGGCCAGCGACTCCAGCCACGCCCTGAAGACCGGCTACGACCTGGTGGCGGAGCGCTGGCCGGCCGGGGTGCTGGCCCGGCTCGACGTCGATCCGGCCGTGCTGCCCGAGGTGGTACGCCCCGGCACGGTGCTCGGCGCGGTGTGCCGGGAGGCCGCCGCCCGCACCGGACTGCCGGCCGGGACCCCGGTGGTGGCCGGCATGACGGACGGCTGCGCGGCGCAGCTGGCCGCCGGAGCACTCGGCGTCGGCGAGTGGAACGCGGTGCTCGGCACGACGCTGACGCTCAAGGGCGTCAGCGCGGCGCTGCCCAACAACCCGACGGGCGCCGTCTACTCGCACCGCGCGCCGCACGGCGAACTGTGGCTGCCGGGCGGCGCGTCGAGCACCGGCGCGGGGGCGGTGCGGGCGTTGTTCCCCGGCGCCGACCTGGGCGCGTTGACGGCCGCGGCGGCCCGGGTGCGCGACGTGGCGCCGTGCTATCCGCTGGTCGGCCCTGGCGAGCGGTTCCCGTTCGTGGCGCCCGAGGCGCGCGGCTTCCTCGGCCGCGGGCCGCTCGCGGTGTCCGGCGATCCGGCGGCGGCGTTCGCCGCGGTCTGCCTGGGCGTCGCGCACCTGGAGCGGCTGTCGTTCGAGGTGCTTGCGGCGGCCGGCGCCGACGTGGGCGGTCCGGTGTCGTTCACCGGCGGCGCCACCCGCAACGCCTGGTGGAACCAGCTGCGGTGCGACGTGCTCGGCGTCCCGGTGCGGCTGCCCGCCAACCCGGAGCCGGCGCTCGGCATGGCGGTGCTCGCCGCCGGCGCCGTCACCGGCGACGTGCTCGACGCGGCCCGGCGACTGGTGCGGGTGCGCCGGGTCATCGAGCCGGACCGGGCGCGGACCGCCGCGCTCACCCCCGGCTACCACGCGCTCGTCGCGGAGCTGGTCCGACGCGGCTGGCTCGACCCGCGGTTCGCCGCGGACGGCGGGTGAACCACGGATGCGGGTACGTCACGGATGCGGGTGCGTCATGGATGCGGGTGCGTCACGGAAACGGCTGCGTCACGGAAACGGGCGCATCACGGATGAGTGAGGGAGGAGACGACGTGTCGGAACCGATCCCGGTGCTGGTGGCCGGCGACCACTTCGTGCTCAACCGACTCCTGGTGGAGGCGCTGCACGAGGCCGGCGGGCCGACGGCCTGGCGGGTGCGGGAGCTGGAACTGCCCTGGCCACACGTGCCGTTCGGTCCGATCGCCGAGGTGCGGGAGGCGTCGGGCTCCGAGGACCGGCTGATCGAGGCGCTGGCCGGCGCGCGGGTGTGCCTGACCCAGATGGCACCGCTGACCCGTCGAGTGCTGGAAGCCTGCCCGGAGTTGGAGCTGTTCGCGGTCTGCCGCGGCGGCCCGGTCAACGCCAACCTGGCGGCGGCCGCCGAGCACGGCGTCGCCGTCACCTTCGCCCCCGGCCGGAACGCCGCCTCGACCGCCGAGCACACCCTGGCGCTGATGCTGGCCGCGATGCGGCGCATCCCGTCGGCGCACGAGTCGATGCTGGCCGGCCGCTGGGAAGGCGGCGGCTACGCGTACGACGCCGCGGGGCTCGAACTCGCCGGCCGCACCGTGGGGTTGGTCGGGGCCGGGGCGGTCGGCGGTCGGGTGGCGGCGGCGCTGCTGGCGCTCGGCGCCCACGTCCTGGTGGCCGACCCCTACGCGGACCCGTCCGCCCTGCCGGCCGGGGTGCGGGTGGTGGAACTCGCCGAGCTGCTCGCCTCGTCCACGGTGGTCTCGCTGCACGCCAGGCTCACCGCCGAGACGACCGGCCTGATCGGCGCGGCCGAACTGGCCGCGATGCCGCCGGGCTCCGTGCTGGTGAACTGCGCGCGCGGCGCGCTCCTCGACTACGCCGCGTTGGCCGCCGCGCTCCGGGCCGGACACCTGTTCGCGGCCGGCCTCGACGTCTACGACGTGGAGCCGCTGCCACCCGACCATCCGCTGCGCGGCGCGCCCGGCCTCGTGCTGACCCCGCACCTGGCCGGCGCCAGCCGCGCGGTCGCCGAACGCGCCGCCCGCATGGTCGCGGTCGAGGCCACCCGCTGGCTGCGCGGCGAACCACCGCTGCACGTGGCCAACCCCGTGGCGGTGAACCGGTGACGGGCGCGCCGCCGCCGCACGCGAC